>JBQCFB010000340.1:0-4353 GCA_051959715.1 Pseudolabrys sp. | reverse complement strand
CGCAGCGCCGTCGGGCCAACAAGCGTGACGACGCCGCCGGCCTGCTGCCAGCCGGTCACCTGCGCCAGCACATTGAGGAGATCTGCATCGGCGGCCATGCGTTCCGGCGAGCACTGGCCGTCGCTCATGTATTGCGGCAGCGCCTCCGGCAAAGGCGCCGGCGCGATCTGGATCGCGCCGGCATTGACCGCGACCTGCGCGCTCGCCGTCTTGCACCAGAGTTGCAGTTGCGCGCTGCCATCGGCGCCGATGGTGATGCTCGGCACGCGCCGCACTTTGCCCATGGGCGCCGTGTCGAGCATCAATTGCTGGTCGAACGGAAAATCCGCAGCGGTCGCGATCGTAGGAGTGAACAGAGCCAGCGTCAGCGCGAGAGACGCAGCAGCACGGAACCGGCGAACGGCCGGCACGGACAAGGTCATCGGGGCACTCCGGATCGATGCTGCGGACAGCGGCGCTCCCCACATGCAAGCGGGACGCGGCGCGGTCAAGCGTCATGCCAGCATGCCGGGATTACCAATGCGTGCGGCGGTGTTACAGTGAGATCAACAGGTGTGGGCACGCCATGGACCAGCGCATCATCGATCTCTATGACAAATTTACGCACGGCGGCCTGAGCCGCCGCGAGTTCCTCGACCGGCTGAGCCAGATCGCCGGCTCGACGGCGGCGGCCCTCGCGCTGTTGCCGCTGCTGAAGAACGATTATGCGCGCGCCGCGACGATCGCCGCCGACGATGCGCGGCTGGCGACGGGGAAAGCATCGTACGATGCGGGCGGCACGCGCATCGCCGGCTATCTCGCCCACGCCAAGGCCGGCGGCGGGCGGCCTGCGGTCATCGTCATCCACGAGAACCGCGGTCTCAACCCGCACATCGAGGATATTGCGCGACGTCTCGCGCTCGAGGGCTTCCTGGCCTTCGCGCCGGACATGCTGTCGCCGCTCGGCGGCACGCCGGCGGACGAGGACAAGGCGCGCGACATGATCGGCACGCTCAAGGCGGACGAGACCGCGCACCGGATCGCGGCGGCCGTGCCGTTTCTCGCGGCGCATTCAGGATCGACCGGAAAGGTCGGCGCGGTCGGCTTCTGCTGGGGCGGCAGCATGGTCAACCGCATCGCCGTGCTGTCGCCGGATCTGAAGGCCGGCGTCGCCTATTACGGCGTGCAGCCGCCCGCCGCCGACGTGCCGAAGATCAAGGCGGCGCTGCTGCTGCACTATGCCGGGCTCGACGAGCGCATCGACGCCGGCATCCCCGCCTACGAGCAGGCGCTCAATGCCAACCACAAGGCGTACGAGATCTTCGTCTATCCGAACGTCAATCACGCCTTCAACAACGACACGTCGAACCGCTACGACAAGCCCGCGGCCGACCTCGCCTGGAGCCGCACCGTCGCGTTCTTCAAGCGCGTGCTTGCCTGAGGCCTGTCAGCCGGCGAGCCGGTCCTCGAGCCAGCTCGCCGTGCGCAGGAGGCGCGCATCGTCGCCGGCGGCGCCGATCACCTGGAGGCCGAGCGGCAGATCGGTCTCGCCGGTCAGGAGCGGCATGGTGACCGCCGGCACGCCGGCGAGAGACCACAGCGAGCAGAACAGCGGACTTCCCGTCGCCTCGCCGACCGGCGCGACGCCGAGCGTCGCCGGCGTCACCAGCGCGTCGAAGCCGGACAGGAGCTCGCCAATGCCGGCGCGGTAGCGCAGCGCATTGTCGCGCGCGGCAAGATAGCGCAGCGCGGTCGTGCCGCCGCCTTCGGCGATGATCGCCCGCAGCGCCTCGCTCGATCCCGCCTCGCCGCCGCGCGCGACGATGCCGCCGAGATTGTGCGCCATGTCGGTCGCCATCACGACGCGATGATCGTCCCAGGCGGCCGCGAAATCATCCGGCAGCGCCACCTCCTCGATATCGGAGCCGAGCTCTTCGGCGAGCGCCTCGAAGGCCGCGTGCGTCGCGGCGTCGGCCTTGTCCCAGACCGGCGTGCGCACGAAGGCGAGACGCGGCGGCTGCGCCAGCTCGTCGGCCGCCATCTCCAGGAAATTCGGCGACGCCATCGCCCGCGTATCGGGGTCGCGCGCGTCGTAGCCGGCCAGCACTTCGAGCAGCAGCGCACTGTCGCCAAGCGAGCGCGCGAAGGTCCCGACATGGTCGAGCGCGCGCGACAGGAGGAGCGCGCCGTGCCGCGAGATCGTGCCGTGCGTAGGCTTGACGCCGTAGACGCCGCAGAACGCCGCCGGCCGGATCACCGAGCCGTTGGTCTGCGAGCCGATGGCGAGCGGCACCATCTCGGCCGCCACCGCAGCGGCAGAGCCCGACGACGAGCCGCCCGGCGTACGGGTGAGGTCGTGCGGATTGCGGGTCGGCCCCGGATGGTAATAGGCGCATTCGGTGGTCACGGTCTTGCCGATGATGACCGCGCCGGCGGCGCGCAGCCGCGCAATGGCAGCGGCGTCCTCGCGCGGGCGGCGGCCCTTCAGCGCGGCCGAGCCGCATTCGGCCGGATAATCGGCGGTGTCGAAGATGTCCTTGATGCCGACCGGGATGCCGTGCAGGGCTCCAATCGGGGCGCCCTCGCGCTGCCGCTCGTCGAGCGCCTGCGCCTGCGCCAGCGCCGCATCCGCGTCGATATGCACGAAGGCGCGCACGTCGCCATCCATCGCCGCGATGCGGTCGAGGCAGGCGCCGACATAGGCCTCCGAGGTCAGTTCACCTTCGGCGATCAGTTCGGCCGCCTCGATGGCGGTGAGCGCGGTGAGCTCCGTATCGGTCACATAAACCCCCATTTATTCCGGGCGGGACCATACACGACGCGGCGGTGCCTCCGCTCCAATTTTTGTGAACCGCAATGGCCCCGCCCTGTGGGCCGCAGCCCCTGCCCGCAGCGCGCATGGCCTCTTGCCCGCCGCATTCCTGCGTCAGCAGCAGGCCCGGCCGGCCCGCTCGCGCATCTCCCGGTTTCGGCTATGAATACTGCGGACAGATAACAGGAGCCCTCCCGTGCGAGGCATGCTTTCGACGCTTGCAACCGTCTGGCGCATTGCCGCGCCCTATTTCTGGTCCGAGGACCGCTGGCCGGGCCGCGTCCTGCTCGCCGCGGTGGTGGGCATCGAACTGTCGCTCGTCGGCCTGAACGTCCTGTTCAACTCCTGGAACAACGTCTTCTACAACGCGCTCCAGGAGCACGACTGGAACGCCTTCGTCTATCAGCTCGGCTATTTCTGCATCCTCGCCGCCGCCTTCATTCTCTTCGCCGTCTATCAATTATACCTGAATCAGTGGCTCCAGATCCGCTGGCGGCGATGGATGACGCGCACTTATCTCGGCGAATGGCTGGCGCAGTCGGTGCACTACCGCATGCAATTGCAGGGCGACGCTGCCGACAATCCGGACCAGCGCATCAGCGAGGACATCCGCCAGTTCATCGATCTCACGCTGACCATCGGCCTCCAGGTTCTCAATTCGACGGTGACGCTGTTCTCCTTCGTCATCATCCTGTGGTCGCTGTCGAAGGCGGCGCCGCTGACGCTCTTCGGCGTCGACATACCCGGCTATCTGGTGTGGGGCGCGCTCATCTACGCCATCTTCGGCACGGCGCTGACGCATCTCATCGGCCGCCCGCTGGTCGCGCTGAATTTCCAGCAGCAGCGCTACGAAGCCGACTTCCGCTTCAATCTCGTCCGCGTGCGCGAGAACTCCGAGCAGATCGCCCTGCTCGAGGGCGACGAGGCCGAGCGCGACCGCCTGCTGATGCGCTTCGGCAACGTTGTCGCCAACTGGTACGCGCTCATGACGCGGCAGAAGAAGCTCACCTTCTTCACCGCCGGCTACACGCAGGCTGCCGTCGTGTTTCCGTTCATCATGGTCAGCCCCGCCTACTTCGCCAACAAGGTGCAGCTCGGCGGCCTGATGCAGACCGCCAACGCCTTCGGCCAGGTGCAGAGCGCGCTGTCGGTGTTCGTGACGCTCTATCGCAACCTCGCCGAATGGAGCGCCGTGATCGAGCGTCTCTCGGGGTTCGAGCGCTCGGTTGCCGCGGCGCGCGAGCGCGCGGTGGCGGCGCAGGGCATCGAGATCGCCCGCGGCGAGGCGAAGGCGGTCGCGTTCAAGGACCTTGCCGTGCGGCTGCCGAGCGGCGTTCCGCTGGTCAATGCGCGCGACGTCACGATCGGGCTCGGCGAGCACGTGCTGATCACCGGACCCTCCGGCGTCGGCAAATCGACTTTGTTCCGCGCGCTCGCCGGCGTCTGGCCGTTCGGCGAAGGCCACATCACGCTGCCGAAGGATGCGCGGCTGATGATCCTGCCGCAGCGGCCCTATTTCCCGATCGCGCCGCTGGCCGCGGCGGTCGCCTATCCCGCCGCGC
>JBQCFB010000339.1:0-4174 GCA_051959715.1 Pseudolabrys sp. | reverse complement strand
GAGCATCAGGATGGCGCCGACCGGCTTGATGCCGAAGGTCAGCGGCAGAAGGATCGAGATGGTGGCGAGCGGGCCCATGCCCGGCAGCACGCCGACCATGTTGCCGACGAGCACGCCGATGAAGCACCACATGATGTTGTGGGGCTCGAGCGCGACGCCGAAGCCGTACCACAGGTCCGTCAGGGCGGTTGAAATCACAGGCCCCTCCACGTGAGCACGGGCATCGGGATTTGCAGCACGTAGGAGAACAGCGCGACGCCGAACACGGTCACGATCGTCGACAGGATGATCGAGTTCTTCAGAGTCGCTTCACGGTCGCCCATGGCGGCAACGAAGACGCAGGCGAACGTGCCGGGCGCCATGCCGAAGTAGGCGCCGAACAGCATGAAGGCGAGCGGTGAGCTCAGGATCGCGCCCCAGGCGAGCCATTCGCGATTTTCGGGAAGGATGTCTTCGTCCTCGCCGTCGGCGGTGGCGAGCGAACCCGCTGCGATCGCGATGCCGAGGCAGATGAGGATGACGCCGAGGGCGGTGGGCAGGAAGCCCGGGCCCATGTGCATCAGGGTGCCGAGGCGATAGCTCGGACCCTTCAAGGACATCACGAGCCCGAACAGGATCATGAGCCCGCCGGCGTAGAAGTCCTTCTTGCGGACGAGGCGTTCGACCAGGCCGATAGCCCCGCTATGATGATGATGCGAGCTCAGAACGCATCCTCCCTTACGCTTACTTTGTTGACCTTTTTATCCCCGCATCAGCATTAAAGGCCGCTTTGGGGACAATCAATCCCTGATCGCCGCGCGAAATTTCACGCCCTGCAATCGACGGGAAAGCTCGCTGTACCAATAGCATTGCGACCGGCCCTAGACCAAGGACGAACACGACCTTTCCGGACATCTGCAGCCTGAAATCGACCGGCCCGTGTCCCGTTCCCCGACATGCCCACTCAGGTCACGAACCGCGGCCGGCCGGCGCCTATTCCCGGCCCGGAATCGGGAACCGAGTTGGCCGGAAGGCGGGCCGGCCGCTCGCTCCGTTGCCCGCATCCCGGCTAGCGGCGGCGGCGGCATCGGTTATTGTGCGGCCGGTTCGAGACGAGACCCATGGACGCCGACGCCACTCGCCGCCTGCACTATATCACCGCGATCGCCTGCGGCGTGTTCGCGGCGCTCGCCCTGCACATCGTTCTCACCGTGCTCGGCTTCGGCATGGACAAGGCGCTGCGCGAGGCGAGCCTCGGCGCGCATGTGCAGTTCGTTGCGTCATTGTCGTGGTGGGCGATCGCCGCGGCGGGATTTGCCGGCGGCTGGGCGACCAGCGCCTACCTGATCGCCGCGGCGCGCGAGCGCACCTTCGTCTACAAGCTGGCGCAGCGGTTTCTCATTGCGCTCGTCTTCGCGGGCGCCACCGCCGGCGGCGTGATGTCGAAAGGCGGCGAAGGCAGCGGCACGCCGGACGTGATCGCCGGCCTGACCGCGCTGGCGCTCGGCATCGTCACCGCCTATTGCGGCGCGCGCCTCGCCTATCTCAACGCCGAGCAGGTGTGACGGCGGCAGCCGTCAGTGACTCGTGTGCAGTTCCTCGACCTCGGCGTGCTCTGCGACGCCGGTGTCGCAACGATGCCCCTCGCCTGCCTCGAGCAGAGCGAGCGCTTCCTCCTCGTTTTCGGCGTCGACGCACCATTCCTCGGTGCGCGTGACGATCATCGTCGCGTGATAGGTGTTGAGCTTCTTCTTCGCGCGCTGCGCCATGGGCGTCCTCATTGGAGTCCGCAGGGTTGAATCGGCGAATCACCAACAATGTTCCCACGGAAGCGGGGCGGCGTCTGCGGCCAATCAGCGGCAGTGCACGCGTTCAATGCCGTCGGCGCTGAGGGACGCCTGGAGGTCGCCACGGCCGATCAGGTAGTTGATATGCGCCTGAGTTTCGGAAAAGGCGAAGCTCATCTGGTGCGGATCCAGCGCCTTCGGGAACAGGACCGGCACCAGCTCGGCGGCCGAATGCGGCGCGCCCTTGCAGGCGGCGAGGATCATGTCGCAGCGCAGGTGATGATGCGCGATGAGTTCCGCGACACGCGCATGCAGGCCGCGGAACGGCAATTGATGCCCGGGCAGGACGAGGACGTCGGGACCGACCTGCTCCTTCAGCCCGCGCAACGAGCGCAGGTAAAGCGCAAGCGGATCGCCGTCGGGATCGACCGCCCAGACGCTGACATTCGGCGTGATTTTTGCGAGCACCTGGTCGGCGGCGAGGAACAGGCCGTCCTGTTCCGACAGGAGCATGATCTGTTCCGGCGCGTGACCCTCACCGGACAGGAGCCGCCAGGCGCGGCCGCCGATCGCCAGCGTGTCGCCGGGGAGAATGCGGCGGAACACCGGCTCCAGCGGATGCACGAGCCTGAGATATTCGTGGCCGCGCGTCGCGACCATGGCGGCAATCTCGGGGGCCAGCCCGTGCCGCAGATAGAAGTCGCGGTAATGCTCGCCCTCGAGCGAGTCCGGCCGGATCGAGATGTTGATCGAGGACAGATAGGTCGTCAGGCCCGCATAGAGCGGCGCGTCGAAGCGCCGGCACAGCCAGCCGGCAAGGCCGATGTGGTCCGGATGGAAATGCGTGACGACGACCTTGGTGATGCGCCGCCCGCGCAGCCCGCCGGCGAACAGCCTCTCCCAGACGGCGCGGCTCTCCGGCGTGTCGACGCCGGTGTCGAGCACGGCGAAGCCGCCCTCGTCCTCGATCAGATAGACGTTGACGTGGTCGAGCCGGAACGGCAGCGGCAGACGCGTCCACAGGATGCCGCCGGCGACCGCGATCACCTCCCCCGGCGCCGGCGGCGCGGCGTGCGGATAGCGCAGGGTGTCGGCATTGGATTGGGTCATCGTGCGGCGGTCTCGGCGGCGGACGCGCTCAATAGGCGGCATCGGCCACGAGAATCAAGGCAAGGCGGCCTGCGCCCCGAAACCGGCGTGCTATAATACGGCCACGGCGTGCGAGGACGGCGCCGCGCGGCCGCGGCGGGCAAGGGAGACCAAGCAATGGCGACATTCAAGAATTACGTTCCCGCGGGCGTCATTCCCGCGTGCCTCCTGCCCTTCCATGACGACCTCAGCCTCGACCTGAAATCCTTCGCCAAGCATCTCAACGACGTCGCGGCCGTCGACGGACTGTCGGCGATCACCGTCAACGCGCATTCGACCGAGGTCGGCTCCTGCACCGTCGACGAGCAGCGCGCCATCATGGACGCAGCGGTCGATGCGATCGGCGACAGGCTGCCGCTCGTACACGGCATCTACGCCGAAGGCAGCCTCGAGGCGGCGCGGCTCGCCAGGCAGGCGGCGGCCGGCGGCGCATCGGCGCTGCTCGTGTTTCCGCCGGGACCGTTCACGCTCGGGCAGAACGCCGAGATGGCGATCGCGCATTTCAAATACATCGCCGACGCGACCGACCTGCCGCTGATCGCGTTCCAGTATCCGCTCGCCGGCGGCCAGGGCTATCCGCGCGACACGCTGATGCGCCTCCTCGATGCGGTGCCGACGATCCGCGCGATCAAGGACTGGTCGAACAATGTGCCGCAGCACGAGCGGCACATCGTCGAATTGCAGAACCGGCCGCGGCCGGTGAACGTGCTGACGACGCACTCGTCGTGGCTGTTCTCCTCGCTGGTGCTCGGCTGCAACGGGCTCCTGTCCGGCGCCGGCAGCGTCATCGCCGATCTGCAATCCGAGCTGTTCAAGGCGGTGAAGGCCAACGACCTCGCACGCGCCCGCGATCTGAACGAGCGCATCCGGCCGCTGGCCCAGGTGTTCTACGCCGACCCGTTCGTCGACATGCACAACCGCATGAAGGAAGCGCTGGTGCTGCTCGGCCGCCTGCCGCGCGCCGTGGTGCGGCCGCCGCTGGTCAAGCTGCAGCGCGCGGAAGTCGCGCGCATCGCCGCGGCGCTGGAAGCGGCGGGGCTATTGGCGAAGGGCAAGTCGCAGGCGGCGTGAGGGGGCTGCTGTATAAAGAGTGGTGCCCAGGGGCGGAATCGAACCACCGACACTGCGATTTTCAATCGCATGCTCTACCAACTGAGCTACCTGGGCGCCCGGAGCCGCCCGAACGGGCGGCCAGCAGAGAGCGGGCGTTATAATGGGGCGATCTGCCCCTGTCCAGAACCGCGCGGCGGCCGTTAAGC
>JBQCFB010000338.1:0-5480 GCA_051959715.1 Pseudolabrys sp. | reverse complement strand
TCGATCAGCGCCGAGAGATAGAACTCCTTGTCGATGGCCGAGCCTTCCTCGACATAGAGGCGGCCGACCTTCTTGCCCTGCGGGCCGGTCTGGTGCGTGACCAGCGTCGAGCCGAGGATGCGCGCCGCTTCCTTCTTCACGTCGTCGACCGATTTGACGACCTTGACGCCGCCGGCCTTGCCGCGGCCGCCGGCGTGGATCTGCGCCTTCACGACCCAGACGGGGCCACCGAGATCGTTGGCGGCCTTCACTGCCTCGTCGACCGTGAAAGCGGGAATGCCACGCGGCACGGGCACGCCGAATTCGCGCAGCACGGCCTTGGCCTGGTATTCGTGAATGTTCATGCGGCTCTCCCTAACCCCTCGTGCTGTCATGCCCCGCGCAAGCGGGGCATCCAGTATTCTTGTGTCGCGCGTCGTTCACTCCGACGCCAGTGATTACTGGATCGCCCGCTTTCGCGGGCGATGACAGCAATCGGCTCACGCCAGGTTCGGCGCGATCTTCTTGCAGGCCTCGATGAGGCCCTGAACCGACGCGGCCGACTTCTCGAAAGCCGACTTCTCGGCGCCGTTGAGGTCGACCTCGACGATGCGCTCGACGCCCTTGGCGCCGATCACCACCGGCACGCCGACATAGAGGTCCTTCATGCCGTACTCGCCCGAGAGATAGGCGGCGCAGGGCATGACGCGCTTCTTGTCGCGCAGATAGCTCTCTGCCATGGCGATCGCGGAAGCCGCCGGCGCATAGAAGGCCGATCCGGTCTTCAGCAGGTTGACGATCTCGGCGCCGCCGTTCGCGGTGCGCTTGACGATCTCGTCGATGCGCGCCTGCGTGGTCCAGCCCATCTTCACGAGGTCCGGCACCGGAATGCCGGCGACCGCCGAATAGCGGGTGAGCGGCACCATCGTGTCGCCGTGGCCGCCGAGCACGAAGGCGGTGACGTCTTCCACCGAGACATTGAACTCGTCGGCGAGGAAGTAACGGAAGCGCGCACTGTCGAGCACGCCGGCCATGCCGACGACCTTCTGGTGCGGCAGGCCGCACGACTTCTGCAGCGCCCACACCATCGCGTCGAGCGGGTTGGTGATGCAGATGACGAAGGCGTTCGGCGCGTATTTCTTGATGCCGGCGCCGACCTGATCCATGACTTTCAAATTGATGTCGAGCAGGTCGTCGCGGCTCATGCCCGGCTTGCGCGGCACGCCCGCGGTGACGATGCAGACGTCGGCGCCCTCGATCGCGTCGTACGAATTGGTGCCGGTGAATTTCGCGTCGAACTTGTTGACCGGCGAGGACTGGGCGATGTCGAGCGCCTTGCCCTGCGGCACGCCTTCCGCGACGTCGAACATGACGACGTCGCCGAGATGCTTCAGACCGGCGAGATGGGCCAGGGTGCCGCCGATCTGGCCGGAGCCGATCAAGGCAATCTTGTTACGGGCCATGGTGGGAAAACTCTCAAAGCTGGTGTGCTGCCGCGGAGCGCGGCCGCGTGGTGGTTAAACCCTTAGGCTTGAGGCGACAAGGCACCCCATGGGCGGTGCCGTTGTCTGGTATACATAATACCAATCGCAAGAGCGTCGCGCTGTCCAGCGATTTCGTGCGTTTCGCAGCACCGCCGTGCCGAAATTCGTTTGTGCGTTGCGGGAGTTATGCTGCGGCAGCGAAGGGCGAGTCCGTGCTTCGGGGACATTTCCGTCACCCTGAGGTGCCCGCCGCAGGCGGGCCTCGAAGGGGCTCTGAGTCAGAGATCCTTCGCCGGCCGCGTTGCGCGCGGCCTCTTCAGGACGACGAAAGAGGCTTACCGCCGCGGCGACGCGACGATGCTTCCAACGACGTCCAGTCGCCGCGAATGAGGGCCTCCTTCTTCACACGACTCCAACCCTTGATCTGGCGTTCGACAGCGATGGCATCGGTAATGCGATCGAAATGTTCGGACCAGACGAGTTCGACCGGCCGCCGCGGCCAGGTGTAGCCGACGATCGCGCCGCTTGCGTGCTCGGCAATGCGCCGATCGAGTTCGTCGCCGGTCGCGCTGCCGACATAGTAGGAGCCGTCCGCGCAGCGCAGCATATAGACAAATGCGCCCAAGGCGCCAGTTTATCAATTCTTGCGCCAATTTAGCAAAAGCAGAGAATCAGAGGTCCTCCGAGGCCGTCGCTTCGCGACGGCACCTCAGGACGACGACGAACCTGGCAATGCCTTTCCCCGTCACCCTGAGGAGCGAGGCGGCGAAGCCGCCGAGCCTCGAAGGGTCTCTGAGTCACAGGTCCTTCGAGGCGCGCCTTCGGCGCGCACCTCAGGACGACGGGAGATTCCGGAGCTACCGCTTCCTTGTCACCGCGTCCTGCATGATCTCGAGCTGGATCTGCTGGATCTCGGCGAGCCGCTCCCACTGCCGCGTCAGGATGTGGTCGACCTTTTCGTGCAGGTGGCGGATTTCCAATTCCGCCTTCAGGTTGACGCGGTAGTCGTTCTCGGAGCGCAACCGGTCCTTCGCCTCCTGTCGCTTCTGGCTCATCATGATGATCGGCGCCTGCACCGCGGCAAGGCACGACAGCACGAGATTGAGGAGGATGAAGGGGTAGGGGTCGAACTGGTCCTTGCCGGCGACGATGGCGTTGAAGGCCATCCACACGACCAGCACCACGGCGAACATGATCAGGAACGACCACGACCCGCCGAAAGTGGCGAGATGGTCGGACAGCCGCTCGCCGAACGTGCGGTGGCCTTCGAACTCGGCCTGGATGTTCTCGGCGAGCGTCTCGTGGTCGGCGAGGCTCTGCACCACCTCCTGCTCGAGATTGGTCAATTCGCCGCGCTCGCTGCGCAGCAGGGCGCCGACATAGGCGGAGCGGAAATGATCGAGATCGTCGATGCAGATGAAGCCCTCGGCCGGCAGGTCCGGATAGGACTCCTTGATGCGGTCGAGCAGGCTCGGCCGCACCACGTCGAGGCGGGCAATGTCGCGCGCCGGCTTTTCCTTGCCGCAGATGACGCAGGGGAAACGCGCCGGCCGCGCGCGCCGCCTGGTCGCGGGCAGCGACGTGCCGTTATCGGCCGGCAGGCCGGTCTCGTCGAAGGGAATGTCCTGGTTGGCCATGCGCAGGCCCTCGCCGATTGCCACAAACGCCCCGCGCCCTTTTGCGCGCGGCCCGCGCGGCTGGCAATCGAAAAAGCATATAAAGGCGAGGCAGAGTAAACCGGCGTCAGGTCTCGACGATGCCGCCGGTGCCGCTCTGGTCGGCATGCGCGCGGGCGCCGTGCGGCAGGGCCAGATAGTCCTCCGAGCGCATCTCGATCAGGCGCGACACGGTGCGCTTGAATTCGAGCGCCTCGTAGCCTTCGTCCGCGGTGTAGAGATCGACCGGTTCCGCCTCGGCGGAGGCGATGAGCTTCACCGCGTGGTCGTAGAGCGTGTCGATCAGGATGATGAAGCGCTTGGCGGCGTTGCGGTCGGCATAGTCCATGACCGGCACATGATCGACGATCAGCGTGTGGAATTCGCGCGCCAGCCGCAGATAATCGTTGGCGCCGAGCGGCTGCTCACACAACTGGGAGAAGGCGAAGCGCGCGACGCCCATCGCCGCCTCGGGCACGCGCAGGACGCGGCCGGCAAGGCGCATGTCGACCGGCTCGCCCTCGAGCTGGCCGGTGAGCTTCTGCCAGGCGATGTCGAGCGCGACCCCGGCGTCCTCGTCGGCCGGGACGTACCAGGTCGTGACGCCCGAGAGCTTCTCCATGCGGTAGTCGGTGCGCGCGGACAAACGCACGACGTCGACGTGGCGCTCGAGCAGCGCGATGAAGGGCAGGAACAGGGCGCGGTTGAGCCCGTCCTTGTAGAGATCGTCCGGCGCCACGTTCGAGGTCGCGACCAGGACGACGCCCTGCTCGAACAGACGGGTGAACAGCCGGCCGAGGATCATGGCGTCGGCGATGTCGGTGACGTGGAATTCGTCGAAGCAGAGCAGCCACGTCTCATCGGCGATCTCGTCGGCGACGTGGCGGATCGGGTCGCCATTGGTCATGGTGCCGAGCTTGAGCTGGTGCCGCACCTCGCGGATGCGCTCGTGCACGTCGGCCATGAATTCGTGGAAATGCGCCCGCCGCTTCCGCCGCACCTCGCTCGACGTGAAGAACAAATCCATCAGCATCGTCTTGCCGCGGCCGACGTCGCCGTGGACGTAGAGGCCCTTCACCGGGCCCGGCGTCTCGCGGCGGGAGAACAGCCAGCCGAGCGACGACGACTTGCGGGACAGGCGGTGCTGCGCCAGCGCCTTCTCCAGCGCGGCCAGCCGGCGGACGAGCTCGGCCTGGGCGGGGTCGGCTTCGATCTTCCGGGTGGATACGAGCGCGGCGTAGCGGGTGGCGAAACTGTCGGGCATGGACCGGGCAGGCGGAACGCGGGGCTTGCCCCGCGGCGGGAGGAGGACTGCTACGTGGAGCCTGGGCCGGAGTAAATCAAACCTCCGGCGATTCGGGCCGTTTTCGCGATTTTGCTGCACCCTTTGCTGCAGCAAGGCCGGCTCATGCTGCAGCGCAACCGCAGCAATTGCTGCACCCCATGCTGCGGCAAGGCTGCAGCATGAGGCGGCAAAGCCCGTCTCGAAGGCGTGTTAATCCTTTGGGGAGCCATGCGTTTTTCGCGTACAAGCCCCACGCAAGGATGCTGTGGCAGGTCATACTTTGTTGCGACGCACCATATACGGTGCACACAAACGAGTCGCACGATCTCAACGCTGCGACCATCCGGCCGGAAACGTCCTGCGAGGGTCTGCCCGTATGAGGAGACCCGACTGATGCACGACCTGCTTCCCCCCGGCGGCCTCGTCCGCAAGCTCTGGCCCGGCGAAGCCGACGCCTACCGCGACCATTTGCTGCGCCTCGACCCCGACAGCCGCCACCGCCGCTTCTCGGGCGCGGTCGGCGACGACTTTATTGCGCAGCATGCGCGCAGCATCGGCGACTTCGGCACGGTCGTGTACGGCTTCTTCGTCGATGGAACCCTGCGCGGCGCCGCCGAGCTGCGGCCGGCCGCGCCCTTCGCGCACGCGGCCGAGGCCGCCTTCAGCGTCGAGACGGAATGGCAGAGCCACGGCGTCGGCACGGTGCTGCTCGAGCACGTCCTGCTCGCGGCGCGCAACCGCGGCGTCACCGCGCTCGAGATGCAGTGCCTCGCCGACAACCGGCGCATGCAGCAGCTCGCCCGCAAGTTCGCGGCCGAGTTCAAGTTCGATTTCGGCAGCGTCGTCGGCGAGGTCGATCCGCCGCGCTTCACGGCGCTGTCGCTCGCCCGCGAATGGACCGAGGACGCTTTCGGCGTGTTCAGCGCCGTGCTCGACGCGCAGGCGAAGCTGGTGCGGGCGGACTGAGGCCTTGAGAGCGCGCGGCTTCAGTATCTGAGCCCTCTCCCCTTGTGGGAGAGGGCATTGAGAGCCATCCAACGCATTCTGAAGGGTGAGGGGGACAGCCCCCTCACCCAT
>JBQCFB010000337.1:0-4466 GCA_051959715.1 Pseudolabrys sp. | reverse complement strand
CTACAAAAACCCCCCAACCCCCCGCTGGCCCCCCCCCCGTTGGGGGGTTTGGTTTGGGGGGGGGGGGCGTGCGTAACGGCAATGATGTGACGCATCAGAAGGACCCCCACCCCCAACCCCTCCCCACAAGGGGGAGGGGAGTAGAAAGGGCCTACTTGAAATCGCCATCCGGTTTTCCCTGCCGCACCATCTCCTTGGCGTAGGCGTAGAGGGCATCGTAGACGATCCATTCGGCCGCGTTGAGCGCGTGATCGTCGGCGTAGCCGAGATGGCGGAAGCCTTCGGCGATAGCTTCGAGTCCGGGACCCTCCGGCTGGCGGTAGAGCGTGTTGTCTGTGTCGGCGCCGTTGACGATCCGGCCGAGCAGAACGAGCGCGGGATCCTTCGTCAGACCGTATTTCTTGAGAATGGCCTCGAACGAGCATTCCTGGCCGTGATGGCCGAGCTCGACATCCTTGACGTCGTAGGGCGTCGCGCCGAGGCGCCTCGCCTCGGACGTCACCTTGTCGCCGGGCACGAAGACAAACTCGGCGTTCTTGTCGACGAACTTCTTGATGAGCCACGGGCAGGCGACGCGGTCGACCTTCACGCGCTCGCGGGTGATCCATTTCATGGGTGTGCTCCCGTTGTGCGGCAGGTGCAGCTGCGCCCGTGCTCGTGCAACGCGTCGCGGCGCGCCTTGAGGCCCTGTTCGCTCAGGTTGTGGAGCTGGTCGTGGCCGAGCGCGGCGAGCGCCTTGCGGCACCGGTCCGCTTCGAAGGCGGCGCGCCACACACGCGCCCACGGCCGTCCCGGCCGCGCCGCCGCGTGCTGCTTCTTCAGGATCGTGTCGAGGCGACCGTTGCGAAGGTCGTCGTGGCTGAGGCCGATGTCGTCGAGACGGTCGCGATCGATCGCACCAAGGCTGCGCCGCGTGCGCCGGAGCCGCCAGGCGTGCGCGACCGCGGAGCAGGCATTGAAGCAGGCATCGACGATGGGAACGACGCTTGGGTAATCGTGCGCGAGCCGGGCATAGGCGTCGCCCCGCGCGTCCTGGGAGTCGTGTTGCATTAACATGGCTATGGCCCCTCGCATGGTGACGTGCTGCGGGATGTCCTTGTTGGGCGCCATAATTGCTGCCAAACTGCGCGCGCGACAAACCATCGTTTCTCGACCTTGGCTTAGTTTATCTCATGCATAGGAAGCCTTCGTGGTCCGCCGCCTGCCACCGCTCAATGCGCTGAAGGCCTTCGAGGCCGCGGCGCGGCATGAGAGCTTCACGCAGGCCGCGCAGGAGCTGTGCGTCACGCAAGGGGCGGTCAGCCAGCAGGTGAAGGCGCTCGAAACCGAGCTCGGCTGCCGGCTGTTCAACCGCGAGCACCGCCGTCTCGTCATCACCGCCGCGGGGCGCGGCTATCTCGGCGTGGTGCGCGACGCGTTCGATCAACTCGCGCTCGGCACCGAGGCCTTGTTGCAGCAGCACAAGTCCGGCGTGCTCTCGGTCAGCACGTCGCCCAATTTCGCCAGCAAGTGGCTGGTGCACCGCCTCGGCCGCTTCGCCGAGCAGCATCCCGCGATCGTGCTCAAGCTGTCGGCCTCGCTCCAGCACGTCGATTTCGCGCGCGAGGATTTCGACCTCGCCATCCGTCACGGCGACGGGCAGTGGCCGGGGCTCGACGTGACGCGGCTGTGCGAGGAGGAGCTGTTCCCGGTGTGCAGCCCGGCGCTGGCGCGCGCCTTGCGGACGCCGCAAGATTTGAAGAAGCACACGCTGCTGCACATCGACGAGCGGCGCGACTGGGGCGCGTGGCTCGAGAAAGCCGGCGCGGACGGCGTCGATTTTGCGCGCGGGCCGGTGTTCAACCAGGCGAGCATGGCGATCGACGCAGCGGTCGACGGGCAGGGCGTCGCGCTTGCGCGCAGCGCGCTCGCCGCCTGGGACCTCGGCGTCGGCCGGCTGGTGCGGCCCTTCGCCGCCGCGCTCAAGCTGCCCTATTCGTACTGGATCGTGTGTCCGAAGCCGACGGCGTCCTTGCCGAAGATCGCGACGTTCCGTGCCTGGCTTTTGTCGGAGGCGGCCGCCGATCTGCGGCGGGTGGCGCGCGGGCGGCCCGGACGCAAGCTCCGTCGGTAAGGTCGCGCTACTCCGCCGCCTTGCGCTGGAGCTCGAGCTTCTCGATCAATTCCTCGATGAACGGCAACTGCCCCGGCAGGATCTTCTTGCGCGCGGTGGCGAGATCGAACCATGCGACGCGGTCGACCTCGGGGAAGCTCTGCATCCGGCCCGAGCGCGGCGGCCATTCCATCTCGAAGGAATTGCTGGTGACGCGCGAGACGTCGAAATCGGCCTCGAGCGCGAAGGCATGCACGATCTTGCCGCTCTTCTGCCGGGCCGGCGTCAGCGGCTCGAACGCGCCTTCGGCGGTCAGGCCGGTCTCCTCGTTGAACTCGCGGCGCGCGCAGGCCAGGAGGTCGTCCGAGACGACGACGCCTTTCGGGATCGACCAGGCGCCTTCGTCGCGCTTGCGCCAGTACGGGCCGCCGGGATGGACGAGCAGCACGTCGAGCCGCCCCCTGTCGCGGCGGAAGGCCAGGATACCGGCTGAGATTTCGGTTCGGCGGGACACGGGACGCGCGGAGAGAAGAGGGGCCGGTTCGGTTGTACAACCCGGAACGGAGCAAATCACGGGCCGGGCGGCGCGACCACACGCAAAGTTGTGATGAGGCCCATGCGCGGGGCCCTGCGCCGGCGGAACTCCGGTCGCCGCGGGCGGATTTCACAGCAAACGTCAATCCGCAACGGGCCGCGCGTTCGCGGCCGGGACAACCGCATGGCCATTTCCGCGACCTGGTCGGACAGCTGGGCCGACCTCCGGGCGCTCGACGCGCGCCAGCGCAACGCCATCGTCGCCAGTTATCTCGGCTGGACGCTCGACGCGTTCGACTTCTTCCTCCTCGTCTTCGTGCTCAAGGACATAGCCGCCGAGTTCAAGACCGACGTCACGGCGGTGAGCGTCGCCATCGTGCTGACGCTCGCGGCGCGGCCGGTCGGGGCGGTGCTGTTCGGTCTCGCCGCCGCCCGCTGGGGACGGCGGCCGACCCTGATGGTCGACATCGTCTGCTATTCGGCGATCGAACTGGCCTCGGGCTTCGCGCCGAGCCTGACCGCGCTCCTGATCCTGCGCACGCTTTACGGCGTCGCCATGGGCGGCGAATGGGGCGTCGGCGCGTCGCTGACCATGGAGACGATCCCGCCGCGGACGCGCGGCGTCGTCTCCGGCATCCTCCAGGCCGGTTATCCGTCCGGCTATCTCATCGCCTCCGTGGTCTACGGCCTCTTGTTCACCACCATCGGCTGGCGCGGCATGTTCATGGTCGGCGCGGCGCCGGCGCTGCTCGTCCTCTACATCCGCGGCAAGGTCGACGAGTCGCCGTCCTTCAAGGCGCGGCGGGCGACGCTGTCGGGCGGCAGCCTGTGGCAGACGATCCGCGACAATCTCGGTCTGTTCGTCTTTTCGATCGTGCTGATGACGGCGTTCAATTTCTTCAGCCACGGCACGCAGGATCTCTACCCGACCTTCCTCCAGGTGCAGCGGCACATGTCGCCGCACGAGGTCGGCGTCATCGCCGTCGTCTACAATATCGGCGCCATCATCGGCGGCATCTCCTTCGGCGCGCTGTCCGAGCGCATCGGACGGCGGCTCGGCATTGTCATCGCGGCGCTGATCGCGCTGCCGGTGATCCCGCTCTGGGTCTACGCGCCGAACGCGATCTGGCTCGCCGTCGGCGCCTTTCTGATGCAGATCGCGGTGCAGGGCGCCTGGGGCATCGTGCCGGCGCATCTCAACGAATTATCGCCGGAAGACGTGCGCGGCACGTTCCCCGGCTTCACCTATCAGCTCGGCAACCTGCTCGCCTCCGGCAACGCGACCTTGCAGGCGGCGATCGCGAGCAGCTACGGCAATGACTACGCGTTCGCGCTCGCGATCGTCGCGGCGGTCGTTGCGGTGGCGGTGGCGCTGCTCGCCTGGTTCGGCGTCGAAGCGCGCGGCGTCAAATTCGCCGGCACGCCACAGGCGGCGGAGTAGACGACAAAGAACCCGGCGCGATGAAGCGCCGGGTTCTGTTTGTCCGCCGATGATGGCGGCTTAGTCGTTGTCGAGCGTCTCGCGCGCCTTGTCTTTCAGGCCGCCGACGGCGTTCTGAATCTTGCCCGCGCCCTGCTGCGCCTTGCCTTCGGCTTCGGTCTTGGTGTCGCCGGTCACCTTGCCGGCCACTTCCTTCACCTTGCCCTTTGCCTGCTCGATCGAGCCTTCGATGCGATCTTTGTCCATCGTTCTTGTCCTTCCGGTTGTCGTGGGAGTCGGTCGGACAACGGACGGGTCGGCGGTCCGTTCCGCAGTGCAACGATTCGTGAGCGCGCGTGTCAAAAGACACATGCAAAATGGAAACGCGCCCCGCGCTCGTTCGAGCACGGAGCGCGCTTG
>JBQCFB010000336.1:0-3552 GCA_051959715.1 Pseudolabrys sp. | reverse complement strand
AGCTGGTCCTGATCGCCGTGCACCAGCAATACCGGCGGACGGCTGCGGATTTCGCCCGCGAACGTGTCGGGGTCGATGTCCTCCGGAACCACGAGCATGCCGGAATAGCCGACGATCGCGGCCGGCGCATTGGCGCGGCGCAGGCCGACATGCAGCGACATCATCGTCCCCTGCGAAAAGCCGACCAGCGCCAGCGCCGAATCGGTCAGGCCGCGGCGCTTGAGCTCGGCGTCGATGAACGCATTGAGCACGGGCGCGGCGGCATTGACGCCGGTCCAGCGCTCGTTCGGGTCGCGGAAGGTCAGCGGAAACCACTCGCGCCCCATCGGCGCCTGTCCGCACGGACGCGGCGCATGCGGCGACACGAAGGCGGCGTCGGGCAGGATCTGCTGCCAGGCGCGGCCGATGTCGATCAGGTCGTTGCCGTCGGCGCCATAGCCGTGCAGGAAGATCACGAGCTGTTTGGCGGCGCCCGAGCGCGGCTCGAGCCGCGGTCCGTCGAGTTCAGCCATTCTTTCGTTTCCTCGTGGTCTTCTTGCGGACGGTCGTCTTGCGCTTCTTCTTCGCGGGCTTCTTCGCCTGGAGCGAGATGCCCTCGCGGCGCTTGACCACGTGATAGTAAGCCCAGAACAGATGTGCCGCCACGCCCCGCCACGGACGCCAGGCTTCGGCGATCTTCGTCAGCGCCTTCGCGTCCGGACGCTTGCGCAGGTTCAAGGCGATGCGCACGGCCTCCTGCACGGCGAGATCGCCGGCCGGAAAGGCGTCGGCATGTCCGAGGCAGAACAGAAGATAGATATCCGCGGTCCACGGGCCGATGCCGTGCAATTGCACGAGCGCGGCATGCGCGTCGTCGGCGTCCATATTGCCGACCGTGTCGAGATCGATCACGCCGTCCGACACTGCCGTGGCGATGGCGCGGATCGACTTGATCTTCGGCATGGACAGGCCGACGCGCTTGAGCTTGTCGAGGCGCGCCTTGCGCACCGTGTCGTGGTGGAAAGGATCGAAGGCGGCGAACAGCCGGTCTCGGATCGCCGCGGCGCTCGCTGTCGAAACCTGCTGGCCGCAGACGATGGCGCAGAGGCCGGCGAAGCCCGCCTGGCGCCGGCGCAGCGCGAACACGCCGGCCTTCTCGGCGATCGGGGCGAGGCGCGGGTCCTGCGCGATCAGCGTGACGAGGCCGGCGCGCAGGTCGTCTTCGGAGTGGAGAAAGTGGGTCATGTCTCGCGGTCATCGTCCGCGACGGCGAAAGCCGTTCGCGTCGTGGTAGGAAGGGCTGGATACCCCGCTTTCGCGGGGTATGACGAGTCCTAACTTCAGCGCCAAGACTTTACGGCCATGCCACCCGTTTTCCGCTTCGCCCCGTCGCCGAACGGTTTTCTGCATCTCGGCCATGCGCTGTCGGCGTTGCTGAACGCCGACATGGCGCGGGCCGGGGGCGGGCGTCTTCTGCTGCGCATCGAGGACATCGACGCGGCGCGCTGCCGGCCGGAATACGAAACCGCGATCATCGAGGACCTGCGCTGGCTCGGGCTGCGCTGGGAGGAGCCGGTCCGGCGGCAGTCGGAGCATTTCGTCGACTATCGCGCCGCGCTGGCGCAGCTTGAGGCGGAGGGGCTCGTCTATCCGAGCTTCGAGAGCCGTGCCGAGATCGCCGCGCTGGCGACCGGGCGCGATCCCGACGGCGCGCCGCTCTATCCCGGCACGGCGAAAACGATAAACGCCGCGGAGCGCGCCGAGCGCATCGCCTCCGGCGCGCCCTATGCGCTGCGGCTCGACATGGCGGCTGCGCTGGCGCGCGCACCGCATCTCGCATGGGACGAAACGGGCGCAGGTCCGGCCGACGAAACCGGCATGATCGCAGCCGATCCGGCCGCCTGGGGCGACGTGATCATCGCGCGCAAGGACACGCCGACCAGCTACCACCTCGCTGTCGTCGTCGACGATGCGGCGCAGGGCGTCACCGACGTGGTGCGCGGCCGCGACTTGTTTCACGCAACCGGCGTGCATCGGCTCTTGCAGGCGCTGCTCGGCCTGCCGGCGCCGCGCTATCGCCACCATCGCCTCCTGCGCGATGCGGGGGGCCGCAAGCTGTCGAAATCGACGCAGGCGACGGGATTGCGCGAACTGCGCGCGCAGGGGTTAACCCCGACCGATATCCGCCGGCTGGCCGGGCTCGATTGAGCGGTCGTGCCGTGCCAGATTGACCCCGGGCGGGTGAGCAATGGCCAAACGCAGGCGCAAGGCGAAGGCGAAACGGCGTCCGCGCGCGGCAACCCCGCGTGCGATCGAGACGGCGCTTGCCGGCGTCGCGCACGACATCCGCACGCCGCTGACCGACATCCTGGCGCTCGCCGAGTTGCTCGCCGCGTCCGATCTCGGCCCGCGCGAGCGGCAATGGGCGACAGCCGTAAAAAGCGGCGCCGAGCATCTCGCCGCGCTGTCGACGCTCATCGTCGATGCCGCCCGCGCCGATGCCGCGGGCCTCGTGCTGCGGCACGAGCCGTTCTCGCCGAAGGCGCTTGCCGAAGCCATTGCCGAGGGCATCTCCGCGCGCGCCGCCAACAAGGGCGTCGCGGTCACCGCGACGATCTCGTCCGACCTGCCGGCGCAGGTCGCCGGTGACGCGCTGCGCCTGCGTGCCGCGCTCGAGAACCTTGCCGACAACGCCGTGAAATTCACCGAGCGCGGCAGCGTGCGTTTCGCCGTCTCCGCCGAGCCTGCGCGCGGCAAGAGCGTGCGGCTCGTGTTCGAGCTCGCCGACAGCGGTATCGGCATGAGCGCAGCCGAATTGAAGATGCTGTTCCGGCCGTTCGCACAGGCGAGCGCTGAGGTCGCGCGCCGCTATGGCGGCGCCGGACTGGGCCTCACCTTCGTCAAGCGCATTGCCAAGGCGATGGGCGGCGATCTCACGGTCAAGAGCGCGAAGGGCAAGGGCTCCACGTTCCGGCTCACGGCGCTCGCCGAGCAGATCGATCCGCGTGCACGCGATGCCGCGCCACGTCCGGCGCAAGGGCGCGCGCTCGCGTTGCTCTGCGCCGAGGACAACCCTTACGGCCGCGTCATCATGAACACGATTCTCGGCGAGCTCGGCCACCGCGTCGATTTCGTGTCGAGCGGCGAGGCCGTGGTAGAGGCCGCATCGCGCGGCGACTACGACGCGGTGCTGATGGACGTGACGCTGAGCGGCATTGACGGGCTCGAGGCGACGCGCCGCATCCGCGCCTTGCCGGGCAAGGTAGGCCGCGTGCCGGTCATCGGCATTTCCGGCCGGGCCCGTAGCGACGACGAGCAGGCTGCGCGCGGCGCCGGAATGAACGCGTATCTGGTGAAGCCGGTCAGTCCGGGAAAGCTGTCGGAGGTCTTGGCGCTTCTTCCCTCTCCCCGCTTGCGGGGAGAGGTCGATTTGTGAGCGACAGCGAGCAAATCGGGTGAGGGGGCGTTTCCGCAGCCCGAGCAGACCGAGATGGGCCCCCCCCCCCCCCCCCGGGAATACGGGGCGCCCCCCAACCCCCCCCCCCCGGGGGGGGGGCGCAGCCCCCCAACACC
>JBQCFB010000335.1:0-3478 GCA_051959715.1 Pseudolabrys sp. | reverse complement strand
GGCGGCGCGCTCGAGCCGGCGCGCATCGTCGAGACGCTCGAGGCCAACGGCTTCCACGGCCACCCCTTCGTGCCGCTCCGCGCCGAGGAAGAGGAGGCTGCGGAAGCGCGCCGTCTGACGCGCTGCCTCGGCGTCGCCGGCTTCGCGGCGATGAACATCATGCTGCTGTCGGTGTCGGTATGGTCCGGCAATGCCAGCGACATGACGCCGGAGACGCGCGACTTCTTCCATTGGGCGTCGGCGCTGATTGCGCTGCCCGCCGCGGCCTATGCCGGACGGCCGTTCTTTGCGAGCGCCTGGCGGGCGCTGAAGGCGCGCACGACCAACATGGACGTGCCGATCTCGATCGGCGTCGTGCTGGCGCTGACCATGTCGGTGATCGAGACCGCGCACCACGCGCGCGAGGCCTATTTCGACTCGGCGATCATGCTGCTGTTCTTCCTGCTCACCGGCCGCGCGCTCGAGCATGCCATGCGCCGCAGGACGCGCGCCGTGGCCGGCAATCTCGCCGCGCTGAAGGCCGACACAGCGCACCGCTTCGCCGGCGACGAGGTCGTCACCGTGCCATGCGCGGCCGTGCGCGCCGGCGACCGCCTGCTGGTCAAGCCGGGCGAACGCGTGCCGGCGGACGGCACGATCGCCGGCGGCCGCTCCGAGGTCGACGAGAGCCTGATCACCGGCGAAACCGCGCGGCGCCGCGTCGCGCCGGGCGACACCGTCTATGCCGGCAGCATGAACTATGACGGGGCGCTGACCCTCACGGTCACCGCGGCCGGCGGCGCCGCGCTGATCGACGAGATCGAGAAGCTGCTGGAGAAAGCCGCGAGCGCCAAGTCGCGGGCCATGCGGCTTGCCGACCGCGCCGCGCGCATCTATGCGCCGGTCGTGCACGCGACCGCGGCGTTGACCTGCATCGGCTGGCTCGTCGGCGGCGCCTCGTGGCACGACGCCATCGTCACCGCCATTGCGGTGCTGATCATCACCTGCCCCTGCGCGCTGGCGCTTGCCATTCCCGCGGTGCAGGTGGTCGCCTCCGGCGCGCTGTTCCGCCGCCACGTCCTCCTCAATGCCGGCGACGCCATCGAGCGCCTGGCCGAGGCCGACACGGTCATCTTCGACAAGACCGGCACGCTGACGCTGCCCGAGCCGCGCGCCGTCAATCCGGAGACGGTCGCACCCGACCTGCTGCAAATGGCGGCGCGGCTCGCGCTGTCGACGCGCCATCCTTTGGCGTCGGCGCTCGCGCGCGAGGCATTGACGCGCGTGCCCTACGAGGGCGCGGTCGAGGAGTCCGGCCGCGGCGTGCGCGCGATCATCGACGGCATCGAGGCGCGCGCCGGCAGCGCCGAATTCTGCGGCGCGCCCGCGCTGGTCGCGCTGCCCGGCCTGTCGCACATCTATTTCACGCACGGCGATCGTTCCGCGGCCATCGCCGTGATGCAAAGCCTGCGGCCCGATGCGATCGAGACCGTCGCGCGCCTGCGCGCGCTCGGGCTCGACCTGCGCATCCTGTCCGGCGACCGCGTCGACGCGGTGCGCCCGGTTGCCGTCGCGCTCGGCATCGACAAGTGGGGCGCGGGCCTCAAGCCCGCCGACAAGATTTCGCTGATCGAGGATTTGAAGCGCGAGGGCCGCCGCGTCCTGATGGTCGGCGACGGCCTCAACGACGCGCCGGCGCTCGCCGCCGCGCACGTGTCGCTGTCGCCGATCTCCGCCGCCGACGTGACGCAGGCGCAGGCCGACGCCGTGTTCCTCGGCGAACGCCTGGCGCCGGTCGCGCAGGCCGTCATCGTCGCGCGCCGCGCGCGGGCGCTGATGAGCGAGAATCTGTGGCTCGCGGTGATCTACAACGCCGTCGCCGTGCCGGTCGCCATCGCCGGCCTGGTGACGCCGTTGATCGCGGCGCTCGCCATGTCCGGTTCGTCGCTGCTGGTGACGCTCAATGCGCTGCGCGCGCGGCGGGGAGGGTCGGCATGAACGTGTTGGTGTATCTCGTGCCGCTCGCGCTGGGCTTAGGCCTCGCTGGCCTGTTCGGCTTCCTCTGGGCCCTGCGCACTGGGCAATACAGCGATGTCGAGGGTGCCGCGCTGCGGATCCTCTCCGACGACGATGTCGAGAACAGCCCGAAGCGCTAGGTCGGTCTGCGTCACTCCTTGTCCAGGAACGCCTTGACCGCGTTGCTCGGCGTCCGCTCGCGGTGTCGCAGGACGAGGAAAGGCCGCTCTATCCGCAGCAGGTTCACGCGGCGCAAGGTCCCGTGCCTCAACGCCGCGCTGACCACGGATTGCGAGATTGCGGTCGCGCCGAGACCGGCCTCCACCGCGCTTCGAATCATTTCGTTCGAGGGCAGCTCCAGCGAGACGGGCAGCGTCGACGGCGAGATGCGCGCCTTGCGCAGCGCGTTCTCGAATACGGATCGCGTCCCCGAGCCGCGCTCGCGCAGAACCCAGCTCGTCTCAGTGATCTGATTCAGGCCGACGCGCCGCAGCCGGGACCAAGGATGCGCCGCGCCGACGACCACCGCCAGCTCGTCGGTGGCGATCTGCTCGGTCAGAAGCTCCGGCCGCGCGAGGCTGTCTTCGACGAAGCCGATTTCGGCGGCTCCCGAAATGACCGCGGCGGCGACCTGGTCCGTATTGCCGAGCGTAACCTCGATGTCGATCCCGGGATGGCGGTTCTTGAATTTGGCGAGGCGCTGGGGAAGCCAGTACGTCCCCGTGGTCTGGCTCGCATGGATGGCGATCGTGCCCGATTCCAGACCCTTCAGTTCCTTCAGGAACGACGTCGCCTGGCCGGCCGCGAGCAGAACCTTGCGCGCGCGATCGAGAAACTTTTCGCCGTCGGGGGTGATCTCGATGCGGCGCCCGATGCGGTGGAACAGGGCGACCTGATGCCTGTTCTCGAGGGCCTGAATCGCGCCGCTGACGGCGGACTGGGTCAGGTTGAGGGCCTCGGCGGCGCGGGTCATGTGCTGGCGCTCGGCGACGGCCGCAAAAATCGTCAGTTGTTCCAAGGTCATGGCCACATCCGATCAATCGGCAAAACCGATCATATTGAGTAATATAATCGGTTTGTGTGCTAGGTCATATGGCCGTTTATGTGATCTGCCCTCGTCGTGGTCGAAAACATGCACGTTCACACTGTCCGCCCGGCACCAAGACAGTCCCGGATGCTGCTCGACCTGCTGCCGGGCGTCGCCCTGTCCGCGGCGGTCGCCGCCGCCGGCTATATCGCCGCGCCTTACGTCGCCAAGGTCGCGCCGATCCCGAACATCGTCATCGCGCTGGTCATCGGCATCGCGCTCAACCCGATCGCGGTGCGGCCGTCGGTGCAGCCCGGCATGGCCTTCTGCGTGCGCAGCGTGCTGCGCTGGGCCGTCGCGCTCCTGGGGCTGCGCGTCGCGGTCGGCGAGATCGCCGCGCTCGGCCTCTCCACCGCCGCGCTCGTCATGGTCGCGATGGCGGCGACCATCGTCTCC
>JBQCFB010000334.1:0-2614 GCA_051959715.1 Pseudolabrys sp. | reverse complement strand
GACGGCGGACACGTCCGCGAGCATATGACCGCGTGTCATGAAATCCATCGCCTGGAGATGCGCGAAGCCCGGCGCGCGGATCTTGCACTTGTACGGCTTGTTGGTGCCGTCGGCGACGAGATAGACGCCGAACTCGCCCTTGGGCGCTTCGACGGCCGCATACACCTCGCCGGCCGGCACGTGGTAGCCCTCGGTGTAGAGCTTGAAGTGATGGATGAGCGCTTCCATCGAACGCTTCATCTCGCCGCGCTTGGGCGGCACGATCTTGTTGTCGTCGACCGAGACGCGGCCCTGCCCTTCCGGCGACCGCAGCTTCTCGATGCACTGCTTCATGATCTTCACCGACTGGCGCATCTCCTCCATGCGGATGAGATAGCGGTCGTAGCAGTCGCCGTTCTTGCCGATCGGGATGTCGAAATCCATCTCGGCATAGCATTCGTAGGGCTGCGACTTGCGCAGGTCCCAGGCGGCGCCCGAGCCGCGCACCATGACGCCGGAGAAGCCCCAGTTCCACGCGTCCTGGAGCGAGACAACGCCGATGTCGACGTTGCGCTGCTTGAAGATGCGGTTGTCGGTGAGCAGCGCGTCGAGGTCGGCCACGGTCTGGAGGAACGGATCGCACCAGGCGGCGATGTCGTCGATCAGCTTCGGCGGCAGGTCCTCGTGCACGCCGCCCGGCCGGAAGTAGTTGGCGTGCATGCGCGAGCCCGAGGCGCGCTCGTAGAACACCATCAGCTTTTCGCGCTCCTCGAAGCCCCACAGCGGCGGAGTGAGCGCGCCGACGTCCATCGCCTGCGTCGTGACATTCAAGAGATGCGACAGGATGCGGCCGATCTCGGAATAGAGCACGCGGATCAGTTGCCCGCGCCTGGGCACCTGGATGCCGAGCAGCTTCTCGACCGCGAGGCAGAAGGCGTGCTCCTGGTTCATCGGCGCGACGTAGTCGAGCCGGTCGAAATACGGCACGGCCTGCGTATAGGTCTTGGCCTCGATCAGCTTCTCGGTGCCGCGGTGCAGGAGGCCGATATGCGGATCGACGCGCTCGACCACCTCGCCGTCGAGCTCGAGCACGAGGCGCAGAACGCCGTGCGCGGCCGGATGCTGCGGCCCAAAATTGATCGTGAAATTGCGGATGGCGGTTTCTGCCATCATGCCACTCCCGCCGCGGCCGCCTTCTGCGCGACCCGCGAATTGAATTTGTCCCAGGCGACGACGAAGCGCTCGTGCGTCCCCTCGCCGATCATGTCGACGCCGTCATGGGCGCGCACCTTGAAGGTGAGCTTGCGTCCGTCGACCGCGATCACCTCGGCATCGACCGCAACGGTCATGCCCGGCGGCGTCGCCGCCGCGTGGCTGACATTGACGTGCGTGCCGAGCGAGCCCTCGCCGCGATCGAGATAGGGCGCGAGCAATTCGGCACAGGCCCATTCCATCAGCACGATCATGAAGCCGGTCGCGAACACCTTCGGCATGCCGGCGATGACCGGCGATTCCGGATAGGTGTACGGCACCGTCTTGTTCTCCGGCACGACGTAGGAGAACGAGTGCTTCACGCCGGGCGACAGCGGCTTCATGACGCCTTCTTCTCCGACTCGGGCGGCTTCGCCGCTTTCTCGTCGCCGGGCAGCACGTAGTCGGTGCCTTCCCACGGCGAGAGGAAGTCGAAGGTGCGGAATTCCTGCGCCAGCGCCACCTTGTCGTAGCGCACGCGCTTCTCCTCGTCGTCGTAGCGAACCTCGACGAAGCCCGTGAGCGGGAAATCCTTGCGCAGCGGATGCCCCTCGAACCCGTAATCGGTGAGGATGCGGCGCATGTCCGGATGGCCGGTGAACAAGACGCCATACAGGTCGTAGGCCTCGCGCTCGAACCAGTCTGCGCCCCGGAACACGTCGATCAGCGAGGGGACCGGCGTCGCCTCGTCGGTCGGCACCTTGACGCGGATACGCTGGTTCAGCCGCGGCGACAGGAAGTGATAGACGACGTCAAAGCGCTTCTCGCGAGCCGGCCAGTCGACCGCGGTGACGTCGACGATGTTGACGAACTGGCAGGCCGGATCGTCGCGCAGATAGGTCGCGACCTTGACGATGTCGGCGGCATTGGCGGTGAGCGTCAGCTCGCCGACCCTGACCTCGTGACCGGTGACCGCGCCCGGCAGCGCCGTGCGGATCGATTGTCCGAGCCTGTCGAGCGTGTCGTCCATGTCAGTCCACAATGAAGAGGCGCGCGCCGCGCGCAGTGTACGAACGATGCGCGTCGGCGCCGTCCGCGACCTGATAGCTCATGCCGGGCTTGAGCACGAACGAGCGCCCGTCCTTGAGCTCCGTCGTCAACTCGCCGGCGACGCACAGCAGGATGTGGCCCTTCTCGCACCAGTGATCGGCCGTGTAGCCCGGCGAATAATCGACCATCCGCACGCGGATGTCGCCGAACTGCTTCGTCCGCCACTCGGCCGAGCCGGTGTCGCCCTTGTGCTGCGTCGGCGCGATCTTGCTCCAGTCGGTCGTTCCGAACGGGATGCCGGCCATCTGCATCGCGGTCACCGCTCGATCGTGCCGGTGCGGCGGATCTTCTTCTGCAAGAGCATCACACCGTAGAGCAGCGCCTCGGCGGTCGG
>JBQCFB010000333.1:0-10431 GCA_051959715.1 Pseudolabrys sp. | reverse complement strand
GTGCGGTCGTCGACATAGACCTGATCGTCATAGGCCGCGTCCATCAGCGCGTTGCGGCTCTTCACCACGCCCGGGCGCGTCGCCAAGGCCTGGAGGATCAGGAATTCGGTGACGGTGAGCGTCACCGGCTCGTTCTTCCAGGTGCACGTGTGGCGCTCCGGATCCATGCGCAGGAGGCCGCGCTCGAGCACCTTAGCGGTGTCGACTTCCTTGACCGGCGTGCCGTCCTTCGGTGTCACGCGGCGCAGCACCGCCTTCACGCGCTCGACCAGGAGTCGCTGCGAGAACGGTTTGCGGATGAAATCGTCGGCGCCCATTTTCAGGCCGAACAATTCGTCGATCTCCTCGTCCTTGGACGTCAGGAAGATGACGGGGATGTCGGTCTTCTGCCGCAGGCGGCGGAGCGTCTCCATTCCGTCCATGCGCGGCATCTTGATATCGAGGATGGCGAGGTCGGGCGGCGACGTCTTGAAGCCGTCGAGCGCGGAGGCGCCGTCGGTATAGGTCATGATGCGGTAGCCCTCGGACTCGAGAGCCATCGACACGGACGTCAGGATGTTGCGGTCGTCGTCGACGAGGGCAATTGTCGGCAAGAGGAAGCCCCTTCCTGGCTGAAGTCCCGTTCCGCTTTGACCGCCCAACAGGGGCGCAAATGTGACCTCTTTGCAACAAGTATGTGATTCAGTAGGGATTTCAAGGGCGGCCCGGCAACTGAATAGGGTTGCCGCGCCCGGCCTTAACGGACTGGAACCGCTGCCGAAACCCGCATGCGCGAGGAGCCGATGAGCCCGCCGGATGCCCCGCTTCCCGGAACAATGCCTGGCCGGACGCCCGAGGGTGCGCCTCAGCCGGCCGACTTCTCGCCGACCGAGGTGGCGCGCTCCCTGCTGCGCGCGGGCCGCAGCGCCACGCTGGCGACGCTCGACCGGAACACGGGCCATCCCTTCGCCTCGCTGGTCAACGTCGCCGCCGATCGCGACGGCGCGCCCCTGATCCTGATCTCGCGGCTCGCCACCCACACTGCCAATCTCGAGGCCGACGGCCGCGCCTCCCTCCTCATCGCCGAGACCGGCAAGGGCGATGCGCTGGCGCATCCGCGGCTGACCGTGCTCGGCAGCCTGCGCCGCATCGCGCGCGATGATGCCGACGAGCGGCGTTTGCGCGGCCGCTTCCTGCTGCGGCATCCAAGATCGGAGCTCTATGCCGGGTTCCCGGACTTCGGCTTCTGGCGCATGGACGTCGCGTCGGCGCATCTCAATGGCGGCTTCGCGCGCGCCGCCGATCTTGGCCGGGCCGAACTGCTCAGCGATATGTCCGATGCATCCGAACTCGCCGAGATCGAGAGCGATGCCATTGCGCACATGAACGGCGATCATGCCGAAGCGTGCAGGCTGTATGCGACGCGTCTGTTGAAGGCGCCGGACGGCGCCTGGCGCTGCGTCGGCCTTTCGCCGGACGGCGTCGAATTGCAGTCGGGCGGCACGGCGGCGTGGCTGCCGTTCTCGTCCCGTGTCACCGGCTCGGGCGCGCTCCGGGCGATGCTGAAGCAACTGGCCGACAAGGCCCGCGCGATCCCGGCATGAGTGCGCCGCTCACCTTGCGCGGCATGGGTTCCTTCCATGTCGGCGGCCGCGTCGTCGAGATCTCCGGCAAGCCCGAGAAGGAGATGATGTTCAGCCGCGGCGGCATGCCGGCCCGCGTCGACCCGAACGGCCATTATCTCGTCGAGGCGATGTATGTGCAGTATTTCCTGCCGGAGCGGCGGAGGGGAAAGTTCCCGCTGCTGATGTGGCACGGCGGCGGCCTCTCCGGCGTCACCTACGAGACGACGCCCGATGGCCGCGAAGGCTGGCTCACCTGGTTCCTCCGCAACGGTTGGGACGTCTACAACTCCGATGCCGTCGAGCGTGGCCGCTCCGGCTTCGCGCCGCCCGACGTTTGGCCGGACGAGCCGCACTTCGTGTCGATGCAGGATGCCTTCGCACGGCACCGGCTCGGTGAAGCCTGGGCGCCGGAGGCGGCTGCGGTGAAGCCGATCGCCGGTAACCAGTTTCCGGTCGAGGCCTACGACAATTTCGCGCGTCAGTTTGTGCCGCGGTGGACCGGTACGGACGAAGCGGCGATCGCCGCCTACAGTGCGCTGCTCGACCGGGTCGGACCGGCGGTTCTGTTATTTCATAGCCAGGCTGGTGGGTTCGGTTTTCCCATAGCGCAAATGCGGTCGGACGCGGTGAAGGCGATCGTAGCGATCGAACCGGCGGTGGCCGGCGACGCCACGCTGGCTGCATCGCTGAAAGACATCCCGATCCTGATGCTCTATGGCGATTTCATCGCGCGCAGCCCGCGCTGGCCGCGCATGCGGCAGTTCGGCGTCGATTTCGCCGCGGCCGTCCGTGCCGCTGGCGGCCGGGCCGATGTCGTCGATCTGCCGGAGGTCGGTATTCGCGGCAATTCGCACATGATGATGATGGACCGCAACAACGCGGAGATTGCCGCCCTCATTAACGATTGGCTCTGCCGTCAGGGATTAGCCGACACTGTCGGCAGGTAACATATCACTCGGCTGGTGATGCATCAGCGCGAACATTGATGCGGCGCAATGAAGCCTGCGCGTGTTGCATGGCACAATGCTTGGCTTTCCGAATACAGATGACTATGGTCGCGGCGCCCGGAACACCGGGCTATACTTGTGTTTTATAGCCGATGGCATCGCGCACGCGATGCGGAGGGGATGCTGCCGATCCGGCAGCCGGCTTTAAGTTTCTGGGAGGTCAAGCGTGGAAGAGACGGGCGTACGGAACGCGGCGTACGGCGCCGATAAATTCGGCTTCAAGAAGCTGGCCGGCGTGAATTGGAATCTGACCGAGGCGCCGCTCTACGAGCACTCGGTCCGCAACGGCGAGGCCTCGATCGTCGCGGGCGGCGCGTTGTCCGCGTTCACCGGCCACCACACCGGCCGCTCGCCGAAGGACAAGCATACCGTCGTCGACGACCTCACCAAGGACTCCGTGTGGTGGGACGGCAACCGCAAGCTCTCGAAGGAGAACTTCGACGTCCTGCTCGGTGACTTCATCAAGCACGTCGAAGGCAAGACGCTGTTCGCGCAGGACCTCTATGGCGGCGCCGACCACACGCACCGCATCAAGGTGCGCGTCTTCACCGAATATGCCTGGCACTCGCTGTTCATCCGTCAGCTCCTGATCCGTCCGGAATTGAAGGAACTTGCCGGCTTCGTGCCCGAGCTCACCATCGTCGACCTGCCGTCGTTCAAGCCGGTGGCAGCGCGCCACGGCGGCCGCGAAGGCTCCGACACGATGGTGGCGATCGATTTCACCCGCAAGATCGTCCTGATCTGCGGCTCGTCCTACGCGGGCGAGATGAAGAAGTCGGTCTTCACCACGCTCAACTTCTATCTGCCGGCGAAGAACGTCGTGCCGATGCACTGCTCGGCGACGGTCGGCGATGCCGGCGACTCCGCTCTGTTCTTCGGCCTGTCCGGCACCGGCAAGACCACGCTGTCGGCCGATCCGACCCGCACGCTCATCGGCGACGACGAGCACGGCTGGGGCCCGGACGGCGTCTTCAATTTCGAGGGCGGCTGCTACGCCAAGACCATCAAGCTCAGCCAGGAAGCCGAGCCGATGATCTGGGACGCGACCAACCGCTTCGGCGCCGTGCTCGAGAACGTCGTGTTCGATCCGGTCACCCGCGTGCCGGATTATGACGACGGCTCGAAGACCGAGAACACCCGCTCGGCCTATCCGCTCGACTTCATTCCGAACGCGTCGCGCTCGGGCCGCGCCGGTCATCCGAAGAACATCATCTTCCTGACCGCCGACGCCTTCGGCGTCATGCCGCCGATCGCCAAGCTCACGCCCGAGCAGGCGATGTATCACTTCCTCTCCGGCTACACGGCGAAGGTCGCGGGCACCGAGAAGGGTCTCGTCGGCGTCGAGCCGGAATTCTCGACATGCTTCGGCGCGCCGTTCCTGCCGCGGCATCCGTCGGTTTATGCCGACCTGCTCAAGGACTACATCAACAAGTATCAGGTCGACGTCTGGCTGGTGAATTCGGGCTGGACCGGCGGCAAATATGGCGAGGGCCGCCGCATGCCGATCAAGGCGACGCGCACGCTTGTCGCCGTCGCGCTCGACGGCTCGCTCAAGAACGCCGACTTCCGCACCGATCCCTATTTCGGCTTCTCGGTGCCGACCTCGGTGCCGGGTGTCGAGCCGCACCTCCTGAATCCGATCAAGACCTGGAAGGACAAGTCGGAGTTCGACAAGACCGCCCGCGCGCTGGTCGCCATGTTCCAGAAGAACTTCGCCAAGTTCGAGAGCCACGTCACGCCGGACGTCAAGGCGGCAGCGCCGGAAGTGCGCATCGCGGCGGAGTAGGCGCTCCGCTCCGCGGAATCGAAACGGCCGCTCGTGAGAGCGGCCGTTTTCTTTTGCCGGGGCGGCTCAGGTAGCTTCGACCGCGCCAGGATGCCGGCCGGCGCGCTGCGGCAGAAGCGCGACGCAGCCGACGATGATGACCGCGAGGATCAGCGAGGCGAGCGGCCGGCTCAGCGCGAGGCCGCCGTCATGCACCGGCGTGTGGAGGAAATCGCCGACCGTCGCGCCGAGCGGCCGCGTCAGGATGAACGCCGCCCAGAACAGAAGCACGCGCGAGACGTTCGTCCAGAAATAGAGCGCGGCGACGACGGCGATCGCAGCGGAAAAGAGCGCGGCGCCGCCTGCATAGCCGAGGCCGCCGGTATCCGCACTCCAGTCGCCGAGCGCCGTGCCGAGCGTCTGCGAGAACGTGATCGCGGCCCAGTAGAACGCCTCGACGCGCGGCGTGCTCACCGTGTTCACGGAGACGGTGCCTTCCGACCAGTACCACGCCGCCAGGGTCAGCATCAGGAGAGCGAACAGCAGGGTCGACCCGCCCGTATAGCCGATGCCGAGCGAGCGATCGGCGAAGTCGGCCATCGTCGTGCCGAACGTGGTCGAGGCGACGATGGTGGCCCAGTACAGGAACGGATGGAATTTATCGGCGACGATTTGCGCGACGACCAGCGCGACGAGCACGCCGAGGAAGAGCAGCGTGCCGGCGAGATAGCCCCAGTTCAACGTCATCGTCACCGAGTCGCCGCCGGTTTCGCCGAGGGTCGTTGCCGCGATCTTGATGAGCCAGAAAATGAGCGTGACCTCGGGCACCTTGCTGAGGGCCCGGTCGCGTGGGGTGTCTTGCATGTGCGACGTTCCTGATACGGGTGTCGCCCCCGCAGTGAACGCAGATTTGCTCGTCTCGCTATAGGTGTGCGTTTGTGTATGCGCGTGCAAGCGCGCGTTAATGGGCCGTTCAGGTTCCGTGCGTGCGCGGATAGGGGCTGGGCGCAGGCGGCTTCCAGCCCGTGAGGCTGCCCGCGGCGGGCCTGAAGATCTCGACCTTGAGCGGATGACATTGCGCCGTATCGCTCGAGTGCTGCGCGCCGCAGTCGCCGCCGGGGCAGGCCGACAGCGCGCCGAGCAGGTCGATCTCGGCGAAGAACTCGATGAAGTCGCCCGGCCGCACCGGGCTCGCCTTCATGAAGTACTGATGCGTGTCGCGCGTGAAGCCCGTGCACATGAACACATTGAGCACGTCGTGCACGTGCATCTCCGCCTCGCGCACATTCATGCTCCGCGCGCCGGCGAGCGCCCGCGTCAGGTTCGAGTGGCAGCAGTGATGATAGTCGCCGCCGGACAGGAGCCTATTGGTGTAGGGATCGCAGCGCGTGCCGATGACGTCGTGCACGCCGCCGCCGTCGGCGTCGAAGCCGTACCACCCGATCGTGTCATAAGTAATCGTCGCCATCGGCCGCAGGTAGGGAAGGGTGCTCCACAGCCGGTTGCCCGTGCTCACATGCGTGCCGTGCAGCGCGCGCGTCTTGCCGCTGAAGAAGCGTTCTGCGAGGTTCTCCGCGCTCCACAGGTTGAGGTCGCCGACCTGCGCGCCCTCGATGCTGACGATGCGGAAGAAATGTCCGGACGGCACCTCGAAGGCGCGCGCCTCGCGCGGCGGCACGATGACCTCGGCGACCTTGCTCACGGTCAGCCGCGCGCGCTCGAGCATCGCCATGTCCGGCTGCGGCAGCGTCTCTGTCGGATAGCAGACCACGGCAGGCTTCGCGCGTCGCGCAGCGGCATCGTCCGGCTCGCGCATCTTCGGCACTACTGGTGCGCCTTCAAGAGCGCCGCCATGTCGGCGATCGCCTCGTAGGCCTTCGGCAGCACCTTGGCGCGCGACGCGAAGCCATGCATCTGGCCAGGATAGCGGCGCACGGTGGTCGCAACGCCTTCCCTGGCCAGTCGTGCCGCGTAGGCCTCGCCTTCGGCGCACAGAGGGTCGAAGCCGGCCAGCACGATCAGCGCCGGCGGCAGGCCCTTCAGGCTCTTCGCGAACAGGGGCGAGGCGCGCCAGTCCTTGCGCTGCGCCATCTCCGGCGCATAGGCGTCGATGTAGAACTTCATGCTGCCATTGGTCAGCGCGACGCCCTGCGCGAAGCGCGCGTCGTAAGCGGCGGTGAGATCGACGATCGGATAGGTCAGCACCTGCGACCTGAGCGCGACGCGGCCTTCGTCGCGCAGCGCGATCGCCACCACGGCGGCAAGATTGCCGCCGGCGCTGTCGCCGCCGACGGAGATGCGCGCCGGATCGATGCGCAGCATCGCGGCGTTCGCGGCGATCCACTTCACCGCAGCAAGCGAATCCTCGTACGCGGCGGGGAAGCGATGCTCCGGCGCGAGCCGGTAGTCGACGCTGATCACGGCGCAGTCCGCCGCATTGGCGATCATGCGGCAGGTCCAGTCGTGGCTGTCGAGGTCGCCGACCACCCAGCCGCCGCCGTGATAGTAGACGAGCGCCGGCAGCGTCTCGCCGGACAGCGTGCCCGAGCCGCGATAGGCGCGCAGCGGCACCGGACCCGCAGGACCGGTCGCGGCGAATTCGCGAACCTCGGCCACCTGCGGCAGGTCGGGCTGGCTGAGCAGGCGCAGACGGCGGGAGGCTTCGCGGGCGCGCTCGGGCGCGGGCGGATTGGCGGGCGGCGGCGGCTGCAACGCCATGAAGGCGATCGAGTCGCCATCCATCTGCGCGGCGGTCGCGACAGTGTCGGGGTCAGGTCGCATCGATGAGCGGTATTCCTATCTGAGTCTCGGAGAGGGACTCTACCCCACCGACCCCCCTCAAAGGAAAAGGGCGGCCGCATGGGCCGCCCTCGCTCACGTCATGCGTCGGCAATCAGTCGTTGGCCGAGGCAAGGTCGCGGCCCATACGATTGAACCGCGCCTTCTGCTCGCTCGACAGCGATGCGTAGAAGCTGGCAAGCGCCGGCTTCACGGTATTGGCGGCCTCGATCATCGCCTTGAGGCGCGCTTCCATCGCGTCGAGCCGGCCCGGAGGTGTCATGGGCTGCTCGTCCGGGCACGCCGCCTGCAGGATGCCGACCGCCTTGTCGGTCGCGTCCTGAAGCTTGTCGAGCCCGGCCGCCTGGTCGTCGGTCGGCTTGACCGCGTCCTCGATCTTCTCGATCGGCAGGTTGGCGAGGCCCGGCTTCGGCTGCTTGCAGGTCTGCGTCGAGTCGGCCGGGGCCTGCGCAGTCGTGATCGGTTCCGATTTCGGCTTCGGGCCGATTTCGTTGAAGCGCTCCTTCTGCTCGTCGCTCAGCGAGTCGTAGAACTTGGCCAAGGCGGGCTTGACCGCATCGACGGCGTCGAGCGTGGCCGTGAGCCGCGCGGTCATCGCCGCGAGGCGTCCGGGAGGCGTCAGCGGGAATGCGTTCTCGGCCGGGCAGGAGATCTTGAACGCCTCGGCAGCCTGCTTCGCTTCGCGCTGCATGTCGGCGAGCAACTGCTTCTGCTCGTCGTTCAGGCCGACCTTCTTCTCGATCTCGGCGATCGGCCAGGCGGTGACGCCGCTGCCCGGCTGCTTGCACAACTGGCTGACCGCGGCGTAGCGCACCGGCGGTGGCGACGATGAGCCCGACGACGAGACAGGATAGCTCTCCGGCGCGTAGGCGTATTCGGCCGGCGGGCCTTCCTCGCCCCAGAACAGTCCGTCGACGAAGTCGTCATAGGCATAGGCCCAGTAGCCGTCGTCATAGCCGTCCGGCCAGAACGTGTAGTCGAACACGTCCGTGTAGGCGTAGGGCCAGAACACCGGCCCGTACCACGCGACGAACGGCGCGCGGGCATGATGCCGCCACGCTTCGCGCGCGGACCAGCGATTGCGGCGCGCCTGCCGCTGCAGCGTCGTCGGCGCGGCCGCGGACTGCGCGAAGGCCGTGGCGAAGCGGCCTTGCCGCGCCGTCTGCGCGTCCACGCGCGGCCGCCCATTGCGGCGCGCCTGGCGTTGCGCGTTCGGCGCGTTCAGTTTCGCGTTCGGCTGCGCCTGAACGTTCGGCGATGCCGCCTGCTGGCGCTACTGTGCGCGCTGCTCACGCGCCTGACGGATCTGCTCGCGCCGCGCCGAGCGCTGAGACGGCGGCAGGCGGCGAAGCGAACGATCCTCCTGGCGGCGCAGCGTACGCTCCTGCCGTTGCGCGGCGCGAATGGCGGTCCGGCTCTGCGGCGCGACGTTCTGCTGCGTGGCGGCTTTCGCAGCGGGAGCAGCCTTGGACGGTGTCCTGGATGCAGCCGCCGCGGCCGGCGCTGCGCGGCGCTCCTGCCGCTGGGCCCGCCGCTGCTCCTGGCGCTGCGCACGCTGCTCCTGACGCTGGATGATGCGCGCATTGGACGTCGCACGTCGCGGTTCGGGACGCGCGGCCTGACGCGGCGCGGCGTGCGGCGCTGCGTGCACGACCGGACGGGGCGCGGCGCGCTGCGGGGGCGGGGCTGCGCGCACCACCGGATGCGGCGCCGGCGCGGGCGTTGCCGCAGCCGCAGGGTGCGGCGCGGGCGCCGGTCTTGCGGCTGGCGCAGGTCGCGCCGCGGGGGCCGGTCGTGCCGGTGCCGGATGCGCGGCCGGAGCCGCCTTCTTCGCGTCCGGCTGCGGCTGCGCCAGGACGGCGGCCGGCCATGCCGTGCTCAACCAGAGCGCCAGCAGAATTCCACGTGTTCGTGACATGAATACCTCCACACACATGCCGGCCATCGCGCGCGGCCGTTATCCTGATGAACGGCAGCAGCGCGTCCGATCCGGCGGTGCGCTCCTGGAAACGTGAACGAACATGAACGTTCTTTCACATCCGGAGTTCCATTCCGCGGTGCGCTATCGCAACGCGTCACGAGCGATGCCAATTGTGGACGCAGACGAAATGAAAAACGCCGGCGGTTTCCCGCCGGCGTTGCAAAATTGAGAATTCTGGTTGGTCGCTAGCGCTGCGTGCGGTGCTGCTGCGGCGGCGCACGCCGCGCGGGTGCGGCCGCGGGCGGGGCTGCGGCAGGTTGCCGCGTCTCGCTGGCATTGCTCGCGGCGCCGCCCTCGAGCCGGCGCAACAGCTCGGCGTCCGGATAGGAATCCGCCGGCAGCCCGAATTTCAATTGCGCCTTCTTCACTGCGGTGCGCGTGCCGTTGCCGACCTTGCCGTCCGGCTCGCCGACGTCATAGCCGCTCTTGTTCAGCAGACGCTGCAATTCCGTGACCTGCTCGGTGGTGAGCGGCACGACCTGCTTTGCGCCTTCATGGTCGACGACCGGCGCGCCGTTCAGGCGCGTTGCGAAATAGGCGACCGTGGTCGTGTAGACGTAGGACGAATTCCAGCCGAGAAAGGCCTGGAAGTTGGGATAGGCGAGGAAGGCCGGGCCATGCCGGCCCATCGGCAGGATGAGCGAAGCTTCCATCGCGCCGGCTGGCAGCTGGCCGTACGCGGGCTTCACGCCCCATTTCGCCCACTGCGATACCGGATGCTTGATGTTGAGGTCGGCCTCTTCCCACGGCAGGTTCTGCGGCACGCGCACTTCCTGGATCCACGGCTCGCCGCGCTTCCAGCCGAGATGCTCGAGGAAATTGCCGGCGGAAGCGAGCGTGTCCGGCACGCTCCTGATCAGGTCGCGGCGGCCGTCGCCGTCGCCGTCGACGCCGTACTTCAGGTAGTCCGAGGCGGTGATCTGGATGCCGCCGAACTCGCCGGCCCAGGCGCCGATCATGTCCGGAATCTTCTGGTCGCCGCGCTCGATCAGCCGCAGCGCGTCCATCAATTGCGGACGGAAATAGTCGCCGCGACGGCAGTCATAGGCGAGCGTCGTCAGCGCGGGCAGGATCTTGAACTTGCCGAAGTCGGCGCCGAAGTCGCTCTCCAGGCCCCAGAAGGCGGTGATGACGGGCGCCGGCACGCCGTACTTCTGCTCGATCTGTTTGAACAGCGCGGCGTGCTCGGCCATCTTGCGCTGGCCGTTCGGGATGCGCGCGCCGCCGACCATGCGGTCGGAGAACTGGATGAAGGTCTGGTTGAAGACCGCCTGG
>JBQCFB010000332.1:0-15612 GCA_051959715.1 Pseudolabrys sp. | reverse complement strand
ACGAGACGCCGCACCTGCTGGCCTGGCGCAAGGTCGTCGCCGAGATCGTGGTCGAGCGCGACATCCAGGTCATCACGCCGGAGAGCGTCGAGCGCAAATGAAGCGCGTCACCGCCATCAAGCCGGCCGGCGCGTGGGATGCTGGCGAGGCGCGCGACGCGGTCGTGCTCGACGCGCAGGACCGGCATCGCCGCCGTGTCGTCTTCGTCGGCGAGGCGGGCGCGACCTATCTGCTCGACCTGCCGCGGCCAGCGCAGCTGCGCGACGGCGATGCGCTGGTGATCGAAGATGGCGCCTTGGTCCGCGTTACCGGCAAGGCGGAGCCGTTGGTCGAGATCGCGGCGGCGGACGTCCACGAACTGGCGCGGCTCGCCTGGCACATCGGCAATCGCCACACCGAGGTGCAGATCGCGGGCGACCGGCTGCGGATCCGCCGCGACCACGTGCTGGAGGAGATGCTGCGCGGCCTCGGCGCGACGCTTGTCTTCGTCGACGCGGTGTTCGATCCCGAACAGGGCGCCTATGCGCAGGACGGGCACGGCCATGGGCACTGAGCCGGCAATGCAGCAGAGCCTCTATCGCCTCATGGCGTGGCTGTCGCCGGCCTATCCGGTCGGCGCGTTCTCCTATTCCAGCGGCATCGAATGGGCGGTGGAGTCCGGCGACATCACCAATGCCGAGACGCTCAAGGACTGGCTCGCAACGATGCTGGCCGACGGCGGCGGCTTCTGCGACGCCGTTCTGTTCGTGCATGCGTATCGCGCCACCGATGATGCGGCTGCGCTGCGCAACGTCGCCGAACTCGCCGCCGCGCTGGCGCCGTCGAAGGAACGGCATCTGGAGACGACAGCGCAGGGCAATGCCTTCGTCGATGCGACGCGCGCCGCCTGGCCGTGCGATGCGCTCGATCGCCTGAAATCGGCATGGGACGGCCCGGTCGCCTATCCGGTTGCGGTGGCGGTCGCCGCCGCCGGACACCGAATTCCGCTTGCCCCGGCGCTCGCGGCGTTCCTCCAGGCGCTCGTCGCAAACTGGGTCTCGGCCGGCGTGCGCCTCGTGCCGCTCGGTCAGACCGACGGCCAGCGCGTCGTCGCCGCGCTCGAGCCGGTCGTGACGGAGACCGCGCAGCGCGCGCTCGGCACGCCGCTCGAGGACATGGGCGCGTCGGCGGTCCGCGCCGATCTCGCCTCGCTGCGGCACGAGACGCAGTACACGCGCCTGTTCAGGTCATAAGAAGGAAGTACGATCATGGCCAGCACTCACGGCCCCCTGCGCGTCGGCGTCGGCGGCCCGGTCGGCTCCGGCAAGACCGCGCTGATGGATCGCCTGTGCAAGTCGCTGCGCGACCGATACGAAATCGCGGCGATCACGAACGACATCTACACCAAATGGGACGCCGAATATCTCGTGCGCTCCGGCGCGCTTGCGCCCGAACGCATTGCCGGCGTCGAGACCGGCGGCTGCCCGCATACCGCGATCCGCGAGGACGCTTCGATCAATCTCGCCGCCATCGCCGAGATGCGCGGCAAATTTCCCGATCTCGATCTCGTCCTGGTGGAATCCGGCGGCGACAATCTCGCGGCGACGTTTTCGCCCGAGCTTGCCGACATCACTATCTACGTCATCGATGTCGCCGCCGGGGAGAAGATCCCGTCCAAGGGCGGGCCTGGCATCACGCGTTCCGACCTGCTGGTGATCAACAAGATCGATCTCGCGCCGCATGTCGGCGCGTCTCTCGATGTGATGGAGCGCGATGCAAAACGGATGCGGGGCCAGCGTCCGTTCGTTTTCGCCAACATGCAGACGGGGCAGGGAGCGGCCGAGATCGCCCGCTTTATCGAGTCGAAGGGCGGCCTAGCCGCCTGACGTCAGACCGCTTCGGCCATTGCCTCGCGGGCCATGCCGTTCGCCGAAGCGAGCCGCTCATTGGCCGCTGCCATGCTCATGGCGAAGATCGCGCGCCGTGCCAGCCGCCACTCCTCGCGCTCGCCGCGGCGCGCCCAATGCACCAGCTTCTTGGCCGCCAGCCGCTGCATCCGTTCGATGTTGGAAGCGTTGAGAACGCCGGCGCGGATAAGCCGCGAACAGGCGAGATCGAAGGCCTGCCCCATCGCCCTGACAGCGTCGTCATCCAGTCCCGTCTGCTCGGCCGCACGCATGGTCACACCCGTATTTGCCGGGAAAACTCGGCTGGAACAGCATGGTTCCTGCGTACACGCGGCGGTGAACCGCGCTTGAGGAAAATCAATGTCCGCAATCGCACCATGGGAGAGGCTGCAGAACCCTCAGAAAAGAATGGAGCCAATCCATGGAGACCCCTGTCCGGCTTGATTTCCAGGACATCGAGGCCAAGCCCGAACTGCGCGGGGCGATCGATCGCCACATCGCGCAGATCGAGGAACGTTTCGGCCGCGTCACCGCCGGCCGTGTCGTCCTGAAAGGTCCGGGCGGACATCACCGCAATGGCGGGCTCTTCGAGATCAACATCCGGCTCGCCCTGCCGGAAGGGCGCGAGGTCAATATCGGCCGCACGCCGCAATCGGACGAACGCCATGCCGATCTGTCCTTCGCGCTCAACGACGCCTTCAAGCGTGCGCGCCGGCAGCTTCAGGATCAGGTCGACCGCATGACGGGCAACGTGAAGACGCACGCGCGTCCGTGAGCGATTGAGCCGTCGACGGCATTGGTGAAGGGGGGTGGCCGAAAGGGCCTGAAGCGACGCGATGTCGACCCGCAATCTCGACCGGATGTTCCGCCCCAGATCGGTGGCCGTGATCGGCGCGTCCGACCGGCCGCACTCGGTCGGCGCGGCGCTGATGCGCAATCTGACGCAAGGCGGCTTCGAAAGTCCCGTGGTGCCGGTCAATCCGCGCGCCGCGGCCGTGCACGGCATCATGGCCTACAAGGACGTTGCGGCCTTGCCGATCGTGCCCGACCTCGCCGTGATCGCGACACCGCCCGACACGATCGCGCCGCTCGTCGGCGAACTCGGCGCGCGCGGCACGCGTGCGGCCGTCATCCTCACCGCGGGGTTTGCCGAAGGCGAGGCCAAGGTTGGACGCGAGCGTGAGGCGCAAGTGCTGAATGCGGCGCGGCCGCATCTCCTGCGGATCGTCGGCCCGAACTGCCTTGGGCTCGCCGTGCCGGGCATTGGGCTGAACGCCACCTTCGCGCCGGCATCCGTGCTCGCCGGCAACATCGCCTTCCTCACGCAGTCGGGCGCCATGGCGACGACAGTGCTCGACTGGGCGCAGCCACGCGGCATCGGCTTCTCCGCCATCGTCTCTATGGGCGACATGAGCGACGTCGATTTCGGCGACCTCATCGACTATTTCGCGCTCGACGGCGCAACGAAGGCGATCCTCATCTATGCCGAGGCCATCACGCACGCGCGGAAGTTCATGTCTGCGGCGAGGCGGGCGGCGCGCGTCAAGCCGGTTATCATCGTCAAGGGCGGCCGCGCCGCGGAAGGCGCGCGTGCTGCGGCGTCGCATACCGGCGCGCTCGCCGGCACCGACGTGGTCTACGAGGCCGCGTTCCGTCGCGCCGGCATGTTGCGCGTCAACGAGGTCGAGGAATTGTTCGACGCCGCGGCGACCCTCGCGCGCATGGGGCCCGCCGGCGGCAACCGTCTCGCCATCGTCGCCAATGGCGGCGGTGCCGGCGTGCTGGCGACCGACCGATTGATCGAGGAAGGCGGCAAGCTGGCGACATTGAGCGCGGCGACCCTCGACAAGCTCAACAAGGTACTGCCGTCGACCTGGAGCCACGCCAACCCGGTCGACATCATCGGCGATGCCGGCGCCGGGCGTTATGCCGACGCGGTCGGGGCGCTCATGGGCGACGACGGCGTCGATGCGCTGCTCGTGTCCTATTGTCCGACCGCGATCGTCTCCGCCGAGGACGCGGCCGGAGGGCTCATCGACGCGCTCGACAGGGGCGGTTCGGCCAAAAACGTGTTCGCCTGCTGGATGGGCGATGCCAGCCTTGCCGCCGGGCGCGCCGCGCTGGCGGCGGCAAAGATCCCCGATTTTGAGACGCCGGAGCGAGCGGTGCGCGCCTTTATGTACTTCGTGCGCTACCGGCAAAACCAGACGCTGTTGCTCGAGACGCCGTCATCGGCGTCGGCGCTCCCGGCCGACACCGCGAAGGCGGCCGCGCTGGTCGCCGCCGCGCTCGCGGACGGCCGCGAATGGCTCGACCCGGCCGAATGCGCGGCGTTTTTCGCGTGCTACGGCGTGCCCTTTGCGCGCACCGAGACGGTCGCCGACGCCAAGGCCGCCGCCGCGCTTGCCGCCGACATCAAGGGGTCGTTGGCGCTGAAGATCCGCTCGCGCGACATCACGCACAAGTCCGACGTCGGCGGTGTCGCACTCGATCTCGATACGCCGCAGACGGTCGAGGCCGCGGCGCGGCAGATGGAGACGCGCGTGAAGCGCGCGAGGCCGGACGCGAAACTCGAAGGCTTCATCGTTCAGCAGATGATCCAGCGTCCCGGCGCCTTCGAGCTCATCGCCGGCGTCACTTCCGACGCGGCGTTCGGACCGGTGATCCTGTTCGGCCATGGCGGTACCGCGGTCGAGATCCTGCGCGACAAATCGCTCGAACTGCCGCCGCTCAATACCGCGCTTGCACGTGCGCAGATCGAGCGCACGCGCATCGCCGCGCTGCTGAAGGGCTACCGCGGCCGTCCGGCGGCGGATATCGACGGCGTCGTCAATGTGCTGATGCAGCTCGGCCGGATTGCCGCCGAGCACGCGGAGATCGTCGAGCTCGACATCAATCCGCTCCTGTGCGACGCCGACGGCGTCATTGCCGTCGATGCCCGCATCCGCGTGCGCGCCGCGAGTGCACCGGCAGAGGCGCGGCTCGCCATCCGTCCCTATCCGCAAGGGCTGGAGAGCGAAATCCGCACGGCCGATGGTGGCGTCTTCGCGGTGCGACCAATCCGGCCGGAAGACGAGCCGGCGCTGCGACGCTTTGCCGAGGACGTCGACGACGCCGACCTGTGGCATCCGGTGTTCGCGCCGTTGCGCCAGAAGAGCCACGAGACGGCGGCGCGCCTGTCGCAGATCGACTACGACCGCGAGATGACCATGGTCGCGTGGGACGGCGGCCGCATTGCCGGACTTGCCCGGTCTGCGGCCGATCCGAATTTCGAAGCCGCGGAAGCCGCGGTCATCATCCGCTCCGACCTGCGCGACAAGGGGCTGGCCACGAAGGTCCTGCAACTGCTGCTGCGCGCCGTCGCCGGCCAGGGCGTTCGCAACGCCGTGCTCGTCTATCCGGCGAGGCTCGATCGGGTGAAGGCCATCGCCGCCGAGCTCGGCTTCGCCGCTGCCGCCGACATGACCGATCCGTCTCTGATACGCGCCGTGCGCGCATTGCGCTAGGCACCGGCTACTCAGCGCATCGCCGCGAGCCGCCGGCAGACCGCATCGAGATGACGTTCGACGGCCTGCCGCACCGACTCGCTCGCGTCGCGGCGCTTGTCCGCGCCGTCGGGGGTGAACGCTTGGTGCGGCGCCTTCACGTCGCGTTCGGTCACCGCCTCCATCGCCACGCGATCCGCCGCATTCACGGTCACGCCGAAATGCGGCGCGATCACCGAGAACACCGCCTCCGGCAGGTCGCGGTAGTCGACCACGAGGCCGCCGCCGGACGCGGCATGCACGGCGGCGGCATTGCAGATCGCGCCCAGCACGCGGGCGCAATAATCCTCGTCCGGTACGGCCTCGTCATCGTCGAAGCCGAAGATGCGCGACGGAACGTATTGCGGCAGCATCTGCATGCCGCGCTGGCGCATCTGCGACACCAGTACTTCGACCGGATCGCGATGCAGGAACACCCAGGGCGTGTCCGGGAATGCGCGCCGGAAGAGCGGCAGGGCAAGAGCGTGCCATGCGTCGAGCTTGATCACGAAAGGCCGACCGCCGCGGCGTCCGAAAGCAGCCACCGCGGCGCGCAAGCCGGCAATGGCGGCGCTCTCGCCTGCGTGCAGGGTCAATTGCAAGATCTCGTCCAGCGCGGGCGGTTCCGACAGGACGAGGCTGTCGGGCAGCGCCGCGAGCATCTGCGCCACGAGCGTGGAGCCGCAGCGCGACATATGGAAGATCAGCCCGTCAGGGTCAGGTCCCGTTTCGGCGGCGCCGATGAAATCGGCGAGCCGCATCCGGTAGCGAAATGCGCGGCTGAACGGCAAGTGCTGCACGGAACGGACTGTGTCCTGGAAGAACGGCGCTGCCGGCAGCATCGCGCCGAAGCGGAGCCAGTCGACGTAGGGCTCGGCGGGGGCGGCGGCGTGAACGGGGATCCAGGAGCAATTTGGCCAAACAGCGCCGTCAGGGGCGCGCGGGGCGAAGCGGGCGAGCGCGAGCGGATCGGGCCGCAGGAGCGCCGTCACCTCTTCGGCCGTCACGGCGATCCCGCGCGCGCGCGCTTCCGCCAACAGGCGTTCGGCGAACAGGTCGGCATCCGCGAGATCCGCCAGCCGCGCCTGGAGTGCTGCGTCGGAGAACACCGCCGCACGGAGATCGCGCATCGCGGTGGTCGGCTGGGCCGGGTTGTGCATCACGATCCTGCAATCAGGACTTGGCGGCGTCCCTCCGGTTGTCTATTATAAAAATACAATCATGTGCAACTTCAGCAGGTTATGACGCCGTGGGAATGGGGACGTTCGAAGGCTTCGCTGGCCACCTGCACGGCATCTTCTCCGTCGGGGTCGGGCAGGGCTCGGTCGAGATGACGCTGGTGCAGGCCACCAAGGGCAAGCCGCGCGACTGGGACGGCCTGCGCAAGGAGCCGTTCGCGCTCATCTTCAAGTGCGGACACCCGGTCGTGCTGCCGCAGCGGACCTATCTCTTCGAGCGCCCCGGCTTCGGCAAGATGGACATCTTCATCGTGCCGGTCGGCCGCGAACGCGACGGCGTCATCTACCAGGCCGTCTTCAACTGACCGTGCCGCCTCCGGGCGGCCGCCACTCCATCAAGCGATGCGGCGGCGTCGTCTCGGTCGCGACGAAACCCAACCGCTCGTAGAGGCGCTGCGCCGGATTGCCCATCTCGACCGTCAGGACGACATTGGCGCCGGCCGTGGCGGCGGCTGCCAGCACCGCCGAGAGCAGGGCGGCGCCGAGCCCGCGCCCGCGCGCCGACGCCAGGAGTGCGATGTCCACGACCTGCCAGGGCCTCGGCGTACGGTCGAGGATCAGCCGCCCGATGGATGCACGCTTCGCCGTCACGATATACCGCTCGGCGCGCGGATTGGCGCGCGCGTAATGCGTCGTCTGGAATTCGAATTGCTGGTCGAGGAAGGACGCGCGGCTCGGCTGCGACCAGGTGGCCAGCACGGCGATGTCCCGGCGTGCGCTCTCGAACAGGCGCCGCTCGAAATCGCGGTCGGCGGGCCGGGCCGGACGCACGACAAAGCCTTGCGACTGGAACGACGCCGGCAGGTCGATCGCCGGCGGCGGGGACATGGACGGCGGCAAGCCTGTCAGTTGCGCGAGGGGAAGATACCGAACTGGCAGATCTGGTAGTTCAGCACGTTCAGCGGCTGCACGTTGTTGTGCGGCTGTGAATTACCCGACTGCCCGATCGCCTTCGGAGAGAACACGGCCGTCGGTGTCGTCGTGTTGGTGTACAGTTTGCCCGGACCGCTGCTCGAAAAGGTCGATCCGGTGACCGGCCCCGCCGTCTCGCTGCCGAGGGTGCCGGTCGCGCCGACCGCGGCGTGATTGTGCATCGGCATCTGCTGGACGCTCACCGTCACGCTGGTCGTGCCGACCTGCTCGCCGAGAACCCGCACCGACAGGGCCGGGCCCTGACCCATGTTCATCGCCGCATTGCCCTGAAGGTTCGGCAGCGCGAACGTCGTCGTGCCGTTGCCGCCATAGGTCGTGCCGAGGATGGAAAACAGGGCGGCGTTCTGCTGGATCGGAATGATCTGGCCGTCGCAATAGGCCCAGTTTCGCATGGCGAAGGTGAAGCCGAAAGCGCGGACTTCACCGATATATGTGTCCGACATGGCGGTCGATCCTGTTGCTAATTGCGGCTGGGATAGATGCCCTGCAGGGCGAGCACGAAATTCAGCGTCAGCGTCGGCATCATGTTGTCGTGCGGCTGCGTGTTGCCGCTCATCCCGACGGCGGCCGACGACAGCATCGTCGGCGTGTTGCCGGACAGCGGAAGGTACAGATGCGGCGTGCCCTTGTCGGCGGTGGCGGTGCCAAGCAGTGTGGTGGTGCTGATGGTCGACGTCGTGGCGTTCTGCTGCGTGGCGTTCAAGCTGTGATTGTGCGGCGGCAAATTGCTGAGCAGCAGGGTGACCTGCTCCGTGCCCGCCATTTCGCCCATCGTGTAGTTGCTCAGGCCCGGCCCCTGGCCCTGCCCGACCGGAACGCGGCCGCGCACATCGGGCAGCGCGAAAGTCGAGATGCCGTCGCCGCCATAAGTCGTGCCCAGAAGGGAGTACAGCGCGGTGTTCTGCGCGATCGAGAGCAGGCGGCCGTCGCAGAAGGCGTAGAGGCGCGGAGCGAAATTGCCGCCGAACATGCGAACGTCGCCGAGATACGGTTGCTGCATCGGGGATGTCCCTTGATCGTTCGATGAAAGTCCGGCGCGTTCAGTTGCGCGAGGGGTAGATGCCCTGCGTGGCGATCGAGTAGTTCATCACCACGAAGGGCTGCAGGTTGTTGTGCGGGAAGTTGCTGCCGGCGATCGTGATCGCGTTCGGCGCGAGCGGGAAGGGTGTCGTATCCGGCGCCAGGAAGTTTGCCGCGCTCGTGTCCGTTCCCACCACGCCCTGTGGCGCCGACTGATCGCTGGTCGTGCTGGTGCCGACAAAATTGTGATTGTGCATCGGCATCGTCGACAGTGTCAGCGTCACCGTCTCGTTGCCCTCCATCTCGCCCTGAACATAGCTGCCGTTGAGGGCACGATGGACGCCGGTGCGGCCGCGCATGTCGGGCAGGCCGAAGTTCTGCACACCGTTGCCGCCGTATGTCGTACCGAGCAATGAAAACAACGCCGTGTTCTGCGCAATCGGGAGCAGCGATCCGGTGCAGAGGGCCCAGGTTCTGGGCGGCCAATTCCACGGGAAAACACGAATCTCACCGAGATATATATTCACTGCACGCTCCCCCTTGGTTGCGGCGCCGCAATTTCTTTGCGGATTGTAGTAATGATGTATGACAACCCAACGTCGTGCAACTTAAAAGTTTGACGAAGTTCAAATTCCCGCGGAGAGCTCGCCGCAGGCGTGCTCTAACCCACTAAGCTCGAATGGCTATTTCGCGCTGCTCACCGTCTGGGTGCGCCTGAATTGTGTCCTATTCGTCAGGCGGAAGCATCCTTCCCTGCGCCCAGTGTTCCACAAGCAGGGCGCGAACATGGGCCTAATTGCGCGCGGCTATTTTGTCGTTTAAGTTGTAGTCGTGTGGGCAAACGCGAGGCGCCGGACGTCATGGCAATGTCAAACGATTCTCCCGTGGAGCTTGGCGGACAGGCTCCGGGGAGGCACCCGACTCGCAAGCGCTGGCAGACTCCCCGCGTGATCGTGACGGAAGGCGCCCGTGAAGCCGGGAAGTTTTATAACCCCTCCGAGACACCGGGGACTCCACTCTTCCACCAGGGGCCGTCCTGAAATTCTGCTGGTCGCTTCCGGCGACCGCATTTGATCCGCACGAGCGTCAGGAGTTTCGCCGCGTCATCCATTCGATGTAGCGCGCGGCCGTGAAGGCGGAGAGCGCGATCTGCGTCTCCTGCTCCCATCCCGAATTGTGGTCCTCTGCACCGCGCGCGGCGAATAGATTTCTCATCTTGGCGAAGTCGATATAGCCGGCGAGCATGCGGGATTGCTCCATGCGCGCGATCTCGGCGAGCAGTTCCGGCTCGATCGATTTGATCCTGCGCTGGAAGTCCGGGATTTCATCGTCGTTCTTTCGCCAGCGGGATTGAAATTCCGGCGGGTAGACATCCCCGAGTGCGGCGCAGGACAGATAGCGGTTGCGGCCGTTCTTCACATAGAGATCCTGCGGGATCGCCAGGGCGAGCTCGATCACGCGCTTGTCGTGAAATGGCCGCGTGAGCCGCAACCCTCTCAATGCCGCGTCGTACTCTGCTGCGTGCATGGCCCTGTCCATGACGCGGCGGATGGTGGACAGGATCCGCGCGGCGCCGTCATGGGCGTTTCCCGCTTCGCGATCTTCAGCCCTCGCATTTCTCTCGGCCGCCATCCGGGCGGCGAAGGCGGGAGTGACGGGCCGATCGTGCCATTCCGGCCTGCCGCCTTTCCTGAGGCGTCGCCACAGCGCCATCAGGCCCGGCGCCAGCGGCAATGCGATCTCCCGCCCGATCGTCTCGCGCCAGCCATGGCCGAGACGAAGATGCGCACGCGTCTCGGTCACGAAGCGGCGGAATTGTCCGGCCTTGAGAAAATGCGCCAGCACCCAATTGCCGCGCGGGTTCAACGTATAGTCGCCGCCCTGGCCGTCCATGACGAGGCGCGCGCCGGCTCGCGCGGCGATGGTCAGCATTGCGCCGGTCGCCTGGCCATAGGCGCTCTCTGGCAATCCGGTCTCGATGAAGCCGCGTTCGAGGCCGGCCAGTACGTCCAGGTCGTCGCGCGTATAGTAATGCACATCGAGATGCGGCATGTCGCGCGCGCACATTTCGACCCAGCGGCGCGCGTGGCGGATCGTGCCGTCATAGCCTTCGGGCATCACGGACGCGACCGCGGTGAGCTTGCGGCCCGCTGCGCCGAGCACCGGACCGGCGAGGCCCGCGACCGCCGCGCTGTCGTAGCCGCCGCTCAGCAACATGGCCGGCGGATGCAGCAGCCGCCGCAGCCGGCAATTCACGGCTTCCCCCAGCACGCGCCTGTAGGCCGCGATGTAATAGGCCTCGTCGCGGCCGAGATGCGCCGGATCGGGGCGCGGCTCCCAGTAGCGGCGTGTCAGCGTACGGCCGTCCTGCCCGATGGTCATCACGCTCGCGCCGGGAACGCCGTGAATGTCCTCGAACGGCGTCTCTCCGGCCGCGGCGCCGTCGGCGCGCGGGCCCACGAGCCGGGCGGCGAAGCGCTCGACGTCGAGACGCTGCGGCACGTCGGCCAGAGCCCAAAGCCCCTTGAGATCACCGGCGAAAGCGAAAAAGCCGTCGCCGCGATGATAGAGCAGGGGGCGCTGCCCCATGTGGTCGCGGGCGATCACCAGTCTGTTGACGCGCGCATCCCAGACCGCGAACACGAAATCGCCGAGCAAACGCGCGGTGCAGTCCTCGCCCCATGCCTTGTAGGCGGACAGGATTAAAGCGCTGTCCGGCATGGCGCGCAGGTCCTGCGCCGGGATGTGCAACGCGCCGGCGAGTTCGTCGCGATTGTCGAGACGGCAATCGGCGACCAGCGTCAATCCCGCCTCGCGGTCCTGGATCGGCTGGCGCTCAAACAGGTCCTCATGGGTCACGCGCAGCAGGCAATGGCCGAGTCCGGCGGGCCCTCGTGCGACGAATTTGCGGCCGTCGGGTCCGCGATGCGCGAGCGCGCTGCTCATCCGCTCGAGATCGCGCTCGGCAACCGCCCGGCCGTCGAATCGCAGCAGGCCGAAGATCGTGCTCATGGGCGCACAGCGCCGCGCTCAAGCAGGGAAACGCCGTTCGGTTGCGACATTCTCCAATTCTGCCAATACTCGCGGATCACGAAGGTCTCCGAAAGCCAACCATGTCGACGTCACCGGGCCAACAGCGCCGACGCGCCTACGATCTGGCGCAGGAGGGCGCGGATTATCCCGCCAGGGACGGCGCGCCTCGACGCAGCATCCTCGTCTGCACGTCGATGCGGTCCGGCAGCACGCTGCTCGGCGAGGCGATGTATTTCGCGAGCGGGCTGGGCTGTCCGCTGGAATATTACCATCGAGGATTCCGTCCCGGTTTTGAACGGCGCTGGGGCGTCACGGAGATCGGCGCCTACACCGCGGCATTGCACCGCCGGCGAACCGACGAGAGCGGGACTTTTGCGGTCAAATTGTTCTGGACCGACGTGATCGACCTGGTCGCGGAAATGGCTCCGGATCTCTCGGCGTCTCTGCCCGGCGCGCCCGCGTCCCAGTGGCGGGACGAACATTATCGGCAGGTCATGACGATCGTGGCGCCGCTGTTTCCCAACCCGCTTTTCATCCGGCTTCGCCGCGACGACGAATTGGCGCAGGCGATTTCGACGTTCACAGCAGGGACGACGGGACGTTTCCGCAGGTTGGCCGGCCATCCACCCGCCGCCGCTCCGGAGTATGATTTCGCGTCGATCCTTCAGCACTTCGCGGCGGCGCAAAACTTCAATGTCCACTGGCAGCGCTTCCTCGCGGCGAACGGGTTGGCGCACCAAACGATCCTCTACGAGAACCTGAGCGCCGACTACGATCGTACGGTCAGCGGCCTGCTGGCGGCGCTCGGGGGACGGGCGCTGTCGGCGCCGGATCCGAGGCTGCAGCGGCAGCGCGATGGTCATTCCGAACGGCTCCGCGAACGCTTCCTCGAGGACTTCCGGAAATTCGCGCGCGGTGAAGGCTAGCGGGCTCACACGAAGCACGCGATTTCGGAAAAGCCCTTCGCCACCGGATAGCCCGTGACTTCGACGCCTGCGGCGTCGAGCCAGGCATGCGAGTCGAACGGCTTCTCCTCACCCTTGGCCGCGCCGAAATGCATCGTGCTGGCGACGCCGCGCCGCTCAAGCATCACGCGCGCCGCCATCGCTTGCGGCAGGCATACCGCCTTGAACGGCACGTAGCGCGCGGCGCGCGTGACCGCCCAGCCGATGTCTGTCGCGATCTGCGCGCTGCCGTTCCGGCGCGGCGTTGCTGCGAGCCGTCGCGCCTCGTCGGGCGGCACGAAGCGGCCGAGACGTCGCGCCAGTTTCGGGAACGGCACCAATGCGAGCGCGAGCCGCGCCACCATGAGGCCCAGCACCGCCTCGGCGACGAGCGCCCTGCGGCGCGAACCGATCTGGCCGAACCTAACCGCCAGCCGGCGGATCGAGCGCAACCGCGCCATGTTTCACCAACTCCGCGAGAAACGTCTCGACCTCGGCGCGGCACTCCGCCGGCGCCACTTCGTATTCCTCCTGCAGCCGCGTGCAGACGGCGTCGATATCGGTCGGCGTCTCGATGATGTCCCAGATGCGGGCGCCGACCTCGGAGAGGCCGATGTAAATGCCTGTTTCCGCGCTCATCATCACCAGTTCGTCACCGACCTTTGCCGACAGCCAGTCGCCCTGCCTGCGCACCATCACGCCGCCTCTCCTTCAGCCGTTTCCGATGACAGCCGATAGCCGAGCCGCCGCATCATTGGCGCGTGCGCCTGCTCGATCCGCTCGATCTGCTCCGTCGTCAGTTCGTCGCGCCAGGCGCCGGCCTCGCCGCGGCGGAAGAACCGCCCGCCCGGACGCGCCACCGGCGCCTCGCGGAAGCCCTTTTCGTCTTCCTGCCTCTCCAATTCGTCGAACCGCGCGAAGCGCACTGCGCGCGCGATCTGTTCGTCACTGGCGCCGCGGCCCGAAAAGGCCAGCGCGCGGCGAAGCGTGCCCGCGGTATCGGCGTGCATGTCCTCGTAGCGCACCGGATGCAGGGGAATGTGGGTCTGGGCGAGCCAGCCCGCGTGATAGCCACTCCAGCCGGGAAGCTGCTGGCGGAGCTGGTTCGCCTGCCGGCCGGTCTTGCCGCAGAACGCGGCGGCGCTGTCGCACATGAAATCGATCGCGGCGTCGAGCGTGCTGCGGTTGTGGTGCGCCAGCGACGGTGCTATGTCGCGCGGGTCGCGCACTACGAGGATCGCTCCGTCCGCGCCCCTGGCGCCGCCGAGCAGCGGCTCGCCTTCGTCCGTATGGGTGTAGGCGTCGTGCGTCTTCACGAAGCGGACCGCTTCGGCGGCCGGCGGCGCGTCATATTCGTCGTCGGCCTCGCCGTTCCTGAGCTCCTCGTAGACGCGCGGCCGCAGCTGGTCGATCTCCTCGTGCGTGAGCAGGCCGGAGTCGATCAAGGTGAGATGGTCGAACGGCCCGCGCGCGCTGGCCATGCCGCCGCGCTCCGGCAGGTCGTTGATGTCGACGGGCGTGTCGGTCGCGGACAGGTTGGCGACCAGCATCCGGAACCAGGTGTTGCCGGACTTCGGATAGGAGGCGAGCCAGATCGTGCGCGTCATGCCGCGCGCTCCGTCAGCCCCAGATCCCGCCAGTGGGTCTCCAGAACGGCGACCGTGTCCGGCAGCTTGCCGAAGTCGAGCTTGCGCGTGAGGTGGTAGATGCCCGCCGCGTTGGTGATCGCCGCGGCGGCGCGGAAATAATGCGGCCGCTGCGCGAGCCTGCGCACGATCTGCGGCCGGTAGGCGTTGCGGCGCAGCAGCAGCGCGGCGTCGACGATGTTCGGCTTCTGGATGCCGGCGGCATGCGGAGGTCGTGCCTCGCGCAGCACATAGACGGCGCCGAGCGGCAGCGATCCGGTCAACGCCTCGGACGGCGGCGCGACGTAGAATTTTTCCAGGCTGCGGCGCACGCGCAGGCCGCGCCCGGCGCCGAGGTCGAGCTTCTCGATCGCCTGCGCCCACAATTTCAATTGGCGCCCGTCCGGGTGGGCCATCGGCGCGCCGCTGCCGTCGAGCGAGACCGTGCAGACGTCGTCGGTGACCAGATTGTAGCCGCGTTGCGACAGCGCCGCGGCGAGCGTCGACTTGCCCGCGCCGGACGCGCCGCAGAACAGCACCGCCCTGTCGCCGACGCGAACCGCGCTGGCGTGCAGCACGATCTGCTGGCGCCGGTGCAGCAGGATGCCGAGCGCGGAGCCGAGCAGGAAGACCGGGATGTCGTCCGGATCGCCGCCACGCGCCGGCGTGACCGTGATCGTGTGATCGCCGATCAGATGAAAGCGGGCGACGCCGGGCACGGTGAGGAGAAACTCGCCGCCGCTCAATTGCCAGGTCGGCCCTTGCGCGAGGGGGTTGTCGAGCGTCGCCGGCGTTGCTCCCCGGGCAATCCTGATGTCCGCCGCCGCGCGAGGCTCACTGGGCGCCAGTCCCGGCAACTCGATCTCGCTCGCAATGCAGAGCCCTGCCGAGTGATAGAAATTCACGGGCAATCTCGTCCTGACACGGTTGCGGCGAGACTACCTCAGGCCACAACCGCTTTCACGCGAGAATGTTTGATCGCGATCGAATTACCGATTGCGTCAAACGGTTTGCGATCCGCGGACGCGATTTTCAAAACGAGAATTTATAGGCGATAAATTTTTTTTATGACCGGCCGCTATTCGGCCGCCTGGGTCAGCAGGCTTTGCCCCGGCCGCACGCGGGTGAAGGCGACCGGCTCGCTGCTCACCGTGATCGCGTCGCCCGACAACGTCGCCTTGGTGAAGGCGGAACCGGCGAGATCTGATGTCTTCGGGAAGTCCTCGCGGAAATGCGCCCCGCGGCTGTCGGTCCGGAAGTCGGCGGCGGCGCAGATCGCGCGGCTAACCAGCGTCAGGTTCTCGAGATTGAGGCGATCCATCCAGGTGAGGTTGTAACGGCGGTTCGTGTCCGGCACGCCGCAGGCGTCGATGTCGCGCGTGAGCTGCTCGAGCGCCGCCTTGCCGCGC
>JBQCFB010000331.1:0-29293 GCA_051959715.1 Pseudolabrys sp. | reverse complement strand
GGGTTGTCGTAGACGTTGCCGGGCAGATCGCCGCCGACGATGCCGGGGCCGCCGGGATAGTAAGGCTTGTTGGTGTCCTTGACCGGGTCCCAGTATTCGAAATTGGTGGTGATCATCAGCGCGAGACGCTTTCCGTTCGGCCAATGAAGCGGCTTGCGGTGCGGCATTGGCACGAACGGATAGCGCATCGGCGAATGTCTCCAGCTGCCCAGGCCCGGCGGCCCGGATCGTCTCTCAAGGTTTCGGAATGCCGGCCGCCGACACCGCGTCGGCGAAAGCCTTGCGGTCGTGGGCGAACGTCGCCGCGACCTCTTGCTTGTTCTCCCCGCCCGGAATGATGCCGAGCTTGGTGAGACGCGCTTGCATCTCCGGTGTCTTGACGAAGGCGGCGACTTCGTTGCGCAGCTTGTCGACGATGTCGTCCGGCGTTTTCGCAGGAACCATGAATCCGTTCCACGAGGCGAAGGAGAAGCCGGGGACGGTTTCACCGACGGTCGGAATGTCGGGCGCCGCCGGCACGCGCTTGGCCGTGCCGACCGCGATCAGCTTGAGCGCGGGGTCGTCGCGCTGCGCCAGCAGCACCGACGTATTGCCGAAGTAGAAGTCGACGTTGCCCGCCTTCAGGTCGGTGATGGCCTGCGGCTCGCCGCGCGACGGCACCATGACGACGTTGACGCCGGTCTGCTTGAACAGCAGCAGCGGCGCGAGGTCGCTGATGTTGTGCGTGCCGGCGGCGGCGAAGTTGAGCTTGCCCGGATGCGCCTTGGCATAGGCGATGAACTCGCCGATCGTGTTGACGCCCAGGCTGCGCTTGACGGCCACGACCTGCGAGCCCGTCCCGACATTGGTGACCGGCTTCAGCTCCTTGTCCGGGTCGAAGCTCATCTTCTGCACGAGCGGCGTGAGCAGGATCATCGAGTTCGGCGTGAACATGATCGTGTAGCCGTCGGCCGCTGCGTGCACGACAGCGCCGCTCGCCAGGGCGCCGCCTGCGCCCGGCCTGTTCTCAACCACGAACGGCTGGCCGAACTTCTCCGCCAGATGCTTGGCAGCGAGCCGCGCCATCATGTCGGTGTTGCCGCCGGCTCCGGTCGGAACCATGATCGTCACTTGCCGTGTCGGCCAGTCCGTCGCCGCCTGCGCGGACGGCGAACACAGGGTCATGGCGGCGAATGCCGCGAGAACCATTCTTCTATCGATCATCACGACTCCCCTTTGGTGCGGTGCTTTTGCACTCGCGTTGTGCGCCCCACATGCATAGGTGCTTACGCACCCTTCTCGCTTGCGATGTAGTCGATGGCCTCGTTTTCGCCGACGACGTCGGCGTATTTCGCGTTCATGTCGAACAGGTTCGCCAGATGCGGCGCCTGGTGCCGGTCGCCACAGGCCTCGCGCACCACGATCGGGATGAAGCCGTGGCAGCAGGCGTCGAGGCAGGTCGCGCGCACGCAGCCGCTGGTCGTGAGGCCGGTGATGAGCAGCGTGTCGATGCCCCAGGTCGTCAGCGTCGGCGCGAGAGACGTGCCGAAGAAGGCGCTCGGATATTGCTTGGAGACGACGAGCTCGTCGTCGCGCACGTCGAGTCCCTCCGGCCAGGCGCCCATCGGGCTGCCTTCGAGGAAGTGACGCAGCGGCTTCGCCTTCTGATAGAAGCGCCCGCCATTGAGCGCGTGCTTCTGGTAGACGACATTGGTGTAGATCACCGGCACGCCGTTGGCGCGCGCGGCGTCGCGCACGCGGATCGCCGCGGCCAGCGCCGCGTCGACGCCGGCATAGAGATCGCAGGTCGGGTCGAAATAGGCTTGGACGAAATCGACCAGGATCAGTGCCGGCCGCTTGCCGTAGCCGAGGCGGTTTTCATACACGCCGCTGTAATTGGCCTGCAGATCGTCGCTCAATGATCCGGTCCTTCCGTCGTCCGCCCACCCCTGAAATTTGTACGGACAAGTGCGGCCGGTCAACGTGAATCTGACGGGGCGGGTTGAGCCCGCGGCGGCGACAACCCGAGCGCCAGCGCGTCGCCGCTTGAGGCGGCGAACCCGGTCAGGATGAAGGCCGCCGGCCGGCCGTCAGGCCGCCGGACCGACGTGCGGTGCCGTCTGGTAAATCCAGGGCCGCGCGGCGCGATCGCGCTGTTGGAACGCCTCGATCTCGGCGTCGCGCAGCAGCGTCATGGCGATCTCGTCCCGGCCCTCCAGCAGGGCCTGTCGCCGTTCGCCGTCGATGTCGAAGGAGAGCGTCCCTCCGGTCGGCGTCGTGACGGTGCAGGATTGCAGATCGACCGTCATGACCGGCGACGGCGCGCTCGCCAGTTCCTCGGCGATCGGATCGACCTCGCCGCGGGGGAGCCGGATCAGCAAGAGGCCGTTCTGGAACGCATTGTTGTGGAAGATGTCGCCGAAGCCCGGCGCGATGATGCAGCGGAAGCCGTATCCGGCGAGCGCCCAGACCGCGGACTCGCGCGACGAGCCGCAGCCGAAGTTCTCGGCGGTGACCAGGATTTTGGCGTCGCGAAAGCGCGGCTGGTTGAGCACGAAGTCGGGATTTTCCGACCCGTCGAGGCGGAAGCGATAACCCTCGAGCGCAAAGGCCCCAAGCTCGTGTCGCTGATAGCCGATCAGGCGCTTCACCGGGATGATGACGTCGGTGTCGATGTTGGCGCGCATCAGGGGCGCCGCGATGCCGGTCACTGATGTGAACTTTTCCATGGCGGTCACCCGATCTTGCGCGCGTCGGCGATGCAGCCCGACAGGGCCGCCGCAGCCGCCATCGTCGGACTGGCGAGATGGGTGCGCGCGTTCGGCCCCTGCCGCCCGACGAAGTTCCGATTGGTGGTGGACACCGACCGCTGCCCCGGCGCGACGATGTCGCCATTGACCCCGGCGCACATCGAGCAGCCCGATTTGCGCCACTCGAACCCGGCGCTGATGAAGACCTTGTCGAGCCCTTCGCTTTCGGCGGCGCGCTGCGTCGCCTCCGACCCCGGCACGACCCAGGCGCGGACATTCGGCGCCACCTTGCGGCCGGCGACGACGCGCGCCGCCTCGCGAATGTCGGAGAGGCGGCCATTGGTGCACGATCCGATGAACACCCAGTCGATCGGCGTTCCCTCGATCGCGGCGCCGGGCGTCAGACCCATATAGGAGAGCGCCGCTTCCATCGCCTTGCGGCGCTGCGGATCGCTCTCGCGCGCCGGATCGGGGATGCGTGAATCGACGGCGATGACGTCCTGCGGGCTGGTGCCCCAGGTCACCTGCGGCGCAATCCGGCCGACGTCGATGCTGTGCTCGACGTCGAAGCGCGCGCCCGCGTCCGTCGGCAAGCCGCGCCACTGCACCAGCGCACACTCGAACATCTCGCCCTGCGGTGCGTAGCGCCGGCCCGCGATATATTCGAAGGTGGTGTCGTCCGGCGCGATCATGCCGATCTTGGCGCCGAGCTCGATCGAGAGATTGCAAACGGTCAGTCGCTCGTCGATCGACATCGCTTCGACTGTAGCGCCGGCATATTCGACCGCGTGACCGCGGCCCGCGCCGGTGCCGATCTGGCCGATGGTGGCAAGGATGATGTCCTTCGCCATGACGCCAGGTGCGATCTTGCCGGAAAGATTGATGCGCATGGTCTTCGGCTTGGTCTGGCGCAGCGTCTGCGTCGCCAGGACGTGCGCGACTTCGGTCGCGCCGATGCCGAACGACAGCGCGCCGAGCCCACCATGCGTGCAGGTGTGGCTGTCGGCGCAGACGATGGTCATGCCCGGCTGGCTCAGACCCAGTTCCGGCCCGATGACGTGGACGATGCCCTGCCCTTCCGTGCCGAGATCGAAATAGGTGATGCCGAACGCCTCGGATCCATCCTTCATCTCGCGCAGCAGCCGGCCGCTGTTCGGCGTCGAATCCGCGCGCCGCCTCGGATCGGTCGCGACCGCATGGTCCGGCACGCCGAACGACATGTCCGGATTGCGCGGCTTGAGGCCGCGATCGGCGAGACGCTTCATGATCGCGCCGGCTTCGAGGTCGTGCAGGAGATGCCGGTCGACCGCGAGCAGCGACACGCCGCCACTGAGCTCTGTCACGACGTGCGAGGCCCAGATCTTGTCGAATAATGTGCGTGGTTGTGCTCGCGTAGCCATTCGCTCAACTCGTTCTGCGTGACGTCCCGAAAGCCTGGTTCAGCTTAGAGAGGCGACAGGACCGACACAACGGCGCAGCGCGTGCGTCATGTCAGGCCTGCAGTGTCCGTTTGATGAAACGCCCCGAGCCGACGGCATTATCGACCAGCGCGCCGTCGCGCACGGCGAAGCGCCCGCGCACGAGCGTGTGCACGACCTGCCCCTTGAAGCGGCGTCCCTCGTAAATCGAATAGCCGGCGCTGGAGACGACGTCCTCGCGCCGGCACGGATAGTCGCGATCGAGATCGACAATGGCGAGGTCGGCATCGAGCCCGATAGCGATGCGGCCCTTGCGCTGGTGAAGGCCCATGGCGTCGGCAGGCCCGCTCGACAGAAGCGACGCGACACGGCCGAGCGGGAGGCCGCGCTCGTGGTGCCCCTCGGTCAGCATCACCGGCAGCAGCGTTTCCAGTCCGCCGCAGCCGGGCGACGCCTTCCAGATGCCGCCGGCCTTGGCCGACAGGTCACGATGCACGTGATCGGTCGCAACCGTATCGATGTCGCCCATCAGGATGCCGGCCCAGAGCGCGTCGCGATCCTCGCGCTGGCGCAGCGGCGGATTGATCTTGCCGACGTCGCCGCCCTCCCAATCGACGTCGTGCGTCAGGTAATGCGGGCACGTCTCGATGATGATGTCGGTGCCGGCGTCGCGGGCGCGCAATCCGGCTTCCAGCGCCTCGCGCGAGGAGGTGTGGACAATATAGAGCCGCGCCCCGGTCTCGCGCGCGAACAGTCCGGCGCGCTGCACGGCGTCGGCCTCGACGAAAGGCGGCCGCGTCGCGTTCCATGCCTTGAGGCCGCCCTTCCCGTCCGGATCGCCCGCCATGACGCGATTGCGCAGCACCCACGAAGCCTCGATGTTTTCCGGGTGCGGGCAGACCATGCCGCCGTTCGCCGCCGCCTCTTCGCACAGCCGGAGCAGGAAGCCATCATCGATATCCGGCAGGCCGAGCCGCGTGCCTTCGCCGCCGCGATTGTTCATGAATATCTTGAACGACGGCACACCGAACTCGCGCGCATAGCGCGGCACGCCGGCGAGCTGGTCTTCGGTCGAGATGATGAAGTGATAGCCGAAGTCGATGCGCGCGCCGGCTTCTGTGACAGACCTGACCTCGTCGAATAGTGTTTCGAACGGATCGGTCGCCATCAGATAGGGAATGAAGGTGGTGACGCCGCCCATCGCAGCCGCCGCCGTTTCCACCGCCGCGTCTTCCGGCACACGCGGCCGCGCAATGTCCTTGCCGTGGCCAAGATGCAAGTGCACATCGATCACGCCGGGCAGCACGGTCTTGCCGCCGACGTCGACGAATTCGCCCGCCTCGACCTCCGCGCCCGGCGCCAGCACGGCCGCGATGCGGCCCTTGCTGATCGCAATGTCGGCCGCGACACCGTCGGTTTCCGGCAGCACCACGGTGCCGCCGCGCACCACGAGATCGTATGTCATCGTTTCGGTGACCCGTTCATGCCGCCGCACGCGCGACCGATTGCAGCGCCGCCAGCGCCTCGTCGGTGCTCATGACGTCCGCGTATTTCTCGGACATGTCGAAGAGATTGACCGCGTGCGATACCTGGCTGCGGTCGTAGACGCACTCGTGCGGCACCAGCACGCGGAAATTATAGGCGAAGCCGTCGACCACGGTGCCGCGCACGCAGCCGCTGGTCGTGCAGCCGGTGACGACGAGCGTATCGACGCCGCGCTCGATCAGGTAGCTCGCCAGCGGCGTACCGAAGAACGCGCTCGGATGCTTCTTCGGCAGCAGCACGTCGTCCGCGTTGGGCGCCACTTCAGCGACGAAGTCGTAGCCGCGCTTGGCGACCGTCATCAGCGCCGGCACCTTGTCGGCCAGCCGGCCCTTGTCGAAGGCCTCCTTCTGAGAGACGTACGGGTAAAGCACCGGCCAACCGTTCTGCCGGAACAGCGGCAGGACGCGCGCGATCTGGTGCACGGCGTCCCAGCCGACCTGGCCGCATGCGGTGGGAAATTCCTTGATCGCGTCCCAGAACGGACGCGGCTCGGTACCGACCGTGCGGTACTGCACGTCGATGATCAGCAGCGCCGGGCGCGCGCCCAGCCCCGTCTTCCGTCCGAATCCGGCGGCGCGGTAGGCCTCCTTCTCGGTCTCGGGAATGATGCCGTCCCAGGGCTTCATGACGCGATCCTTTCGGTCGATGCATGCGCGGAATGTCCGCGTGCAGTGTCGATGATGCGATCGGCGGACGGCGCGCTGTCGCCCCGCCAGGCGACATGGCCATCCGGGCGGACGAGCACGAGATATCGTTCGTAGAGACGCGCGATTTCCCGGTCCGCGATCGGCACGATGTTCAGCGGCACCGAACGCGCCGCGGCCGCGTCCTGGAATGCGGCGACATCGCGCGCGGTCGCGCCTTCGAAGCAGAGCAGAACGAAGCCCTTGCCGAACAGGTCGAGCGTCGATCGGCCGTCGGCCATGAAGGCGTGCGGCGCGCGCGAGCCGGGCCGCGACGTCGGCGTGTAGCGGCCGTAATCGTCCGGCGTCGGCTTGGTGCCGTCGGGTATGACGATCGGCGATCCTTCATAACGGTAGCCGACCTGAAGCCCCCAGGACTCCCAGTCGAGCCGCGTGCTCTCGCGCAGGCCCGCGCCGATACGCCGGCGCAGCGCGTCGCCTTCGGCCGTGTCGTCGAGGATCGCCGCGGTGTCCTCGCGCGGCTGCCAGGACTTGAAATTATGCGTGGAGGCGGCCGCATTGCGGACGGCAACCGGCCGGCGCTCGATGTCATAGCTCTCCAGCAGGCCCGGAGCGCCCCAGCCGCGGATGACGGCGTCGAGCTTCCACCCCAGATCGACGACGTCGCCGAGGCCGGTGTTCATCCCCATGCCGCCGGTCGGCGACATGATGTGCGCCGAATCTCCAGCCAGGAAGACGCGGCCGCCGCCGAACGTATCGGCGATCAGTTCCGCGCGCCGCCACGGCAGCACCGAATGGATCTCGAACGGAATGTCGTCGCGGCCGAGCGCGCGCCGCACCCAGGCTGCGGCATCGAGCGTGGCGAGGTCGAGCTTCTCCGGCGTGCCGAGGATGGTGAAGCGCCAGAGGTCCTTGCCGTCGACGACCGTCCAGTTACCCCACGTCCCTTCCGGGCCGACGAAGATGTAACGCTCCGCCTGGTCCTTGCCGATGCGCGCGAGCAGTTCCTTGATCTCGACCATGATGCCGACCGAGTAGCTCAGTCGGGCCTTGCCCTGCATGCCGATGCCGAGCGCCTCGCGGACCGGGCTCGTGGCGCCGTCGCACGCGACCATGTATTGCGCACGAATCGACACGTCCTCGCCGGTCGCAAGATCGCGAACGCGAGCCACAACGTGGTCCGGATGCCGCTCGAAGCTTTCGAGCTTGTGCCTGAGGCGGATCGAGACCGGCGGCTGCTCCTGCGCCGCGCGTTGCAGCAGCGGATTGAGCCACATTTGCGGGCAGCGCTGCCGCCGCTCCGGCGTCCATGCGGGAGTCGGCGCCGCGCCGATCGACGGATATGGCTCCTTCGCGAGAAGGTGGCCGGCGAGACTGGTGCAGAACGAGATCGACAGCTCGTAGTCGTCGGGGAAGCCCGCCTTGCGCACGCGTTCGGCAATGCCCCAGCGACGGAAGAACTCCATCGTGCGGACCTGGATGATGCCGATCTTCGGATGGTCGACCGCGCCGTCGCCCTGCTCGATCAAGGTGCAGGGCATGCCGCGCCAGCCGAGATCGAGCGCGAGCGCCAGGCCGATCGGACCGCCGCCGACGATCAGCACCGGCGTTTCGATCTGCTGGGTCATTGCGATGCGCCCGCGCCGAACTGAGCGCGCAGCCTGTCGCTCCAGCCGCCGATGAGGAATTCGCCATCCCGCGGCGCCGGGACAGGAACGGTCCACGGCAGCGCTTTTAAAAGCGCCCAGGCGAGGCACAGATTTGACGACAGGACCGGCTTGCCCGTGCGACGCGCGAGTTCTGGAATGGCGCGCAATGTCGGCATGCCGGTGCCGGTGAGGATGATAGCGTCGGCCTTGTCCACATCGAGCGCAGCGGCCGCCTCCAGCACCATGGGCGTGCGCACGAGATAGACATGCCGCGTGTCGGCCGTGTCGAGCGGCACCGTCGCCGTGCTGACGATGTCGAGACCGCAATTGGTCCAGTAGGCCTCGCTCGCCTTGATCAGCCATGACGGATAGGGTGCGAACAGCGCGATGCGGCGCAGACCGAGCTCCTTGAGCGCTGCGCGGATCGCCTGCGCCGAGGACACGATGGGATAGCCGAACGCGTCCGCGCAGGCGGCGATCTGACGCTCCTCTTCCTGCGCGCCGACCAGGTACGACGTGCCGGTGCAGGCGAAGCCGAACGCGTCGATCGGCGCGGTGTCGAACGCCTCCAGGCTCGTCTTCAGATTGGTGAGATAGTCGACCAGCCGGTTCTCGGACTTGGTGCGGCTGCCCTGAAGCCGCGTCGTCACGAGCGAGACGCCGGGCGGCACGAGCGACCACAGCTCCGGCTCGACCGTCGGGTTGGCCTGCGGCACGCCGATGCCGAAGCTCGCAAGTTGGCCGTACTCGCGCGTCGCCGGCCGGGCCGCGGCGGTATCCGGTCGCTTGATCGGCTGATTGCTGTTCATGTCGGATGCCCGGGTCGCCTGCGCAAAGTGGCCGTTTCCCGATCATTCCTTGGCCGGGCGCCATTGACAAACGAACAGACTTCTCATCATAGATGAATTCTGTTCATCTGTAGGCGCCCATGCCCCGGTCCGTCCCGCTGCCGCCATTCAAAGCGATCCGCGCCTTCGCGGTCGCCGCGCGGCACATGGGTTTCAAGGCCGCGGCGGAAGAGCTTCACGTCACGCCATCGGCGGTGAGCCATGCCGTCGCCGCGCTCGAGCAGGCGCTCGGCGTGAAGCTGTTCCACCGGCGCGTCCGCCGCCTGCTGCTGACCGACGCCGGCAAGACCTATTTCGACCGCCTGCGCCCGGCCTTCGAGGAGATCGCCGCCGCCACGCACGAGATTTCCGCCCGCCAGCGCTCCGACATATTGACGGTGGCGAGCGCGCCGGCCTTTGCGCGCGCCTGGCTCATGCCGCGCCTGAAGGCCTTCCTGGACGATCATCCGGACATCGAGCTGCGCATCCGCGCCACGTCCGATCCGGCCGAGATGAACGCGGACGATGTCGACGCCATCGTGCTCTATGAGCGCGCGGTGGGACCCGACCTGGTCGCCGACAGGCTGATGACGGAAGACATGGTGCCGGTTTGCAGTCCGGCGCTGCGCAGCCAGTTGCGGAGCCCGCAGGATCTCCTGCGGCAAACGCTCATCCACACCGAGACGAAGCTCGTGATCTGGTCGATGTGGCTCAAGGCCGCGGGCATCGATCCGGACCGGGTCGACCGCGGACTGCGCTTCAACCGCGCCGATCTCGCGCTCGAAGCGGCCAAGATCGGTCTGGGCGTGGCGCTGGAAAGCCGCGTCCTCGCCGAGCCGCATATCGCGAACGGCAGCCTCGTCATTCCCTTCGAGGCGTCCGTGCGCTTGAGCGAGGGCAGCTACTTCATCGCCGCCCGCCCGGCCAAGGCGCAGTTGCCGAAGGTCGATGCGTTCCGGAACTGGATATTGCAGGCCGCGCGCAGCGACGCAGCCCGTACCGGCGCGCCGCAATAGCGGCGCGCTATTTCACCTTCACGCCGGTCTCCTGGATGATCTTCTGGTATTTGTCCGTCTCGGCGTGGACGAAGGCGGAGAATTGACCCGTCGTCATCGGCGTGACCTGCGCGCCGGTGTCCGACAAACGGCCGCCGATCTGCGGATCTTTCAGCGTGTCATTGAAGGCCGCGTTGAGCGCCTCGACGATCTTCGCCGGCGTTCCTTTCGGCGCGAAAATGCCCGCCCAGAGACTGAAATCAAATTCCTTGATACCGGTCACTTCGGCGACGGTCGGAATGTCGGGCGCGACTCTGACGCGCGTCGCGGTCGACGCGGCCAGTATTTTCAGCGTGCCGCCCTTCATGTGCTGCATGACCGCCGGGAAGCCCGGAAAATACATGTCGACATGATTGCCGAGGAGATCGTTCAGCGCCGGCCCCGCGCCCTTGTAGGGCACATGCACCATGTTCCCCTTCAAGCGCAGCTTGAGCAGTTCGCCGGCAAAATCGCCGGGCGTCCCCGTGCCGGCGGATGCGAACGTGACTTCCTTACCCGACTTGATCACCTTCACGAAGTCCGCGAGCGTCGAATAGGGCGCGCTGGCCGGCACCGTCAGCGCCAGAGGCACCACGCCCGCCAGCGCGATCGGGATCAGATCCTTGTCCGGGTCGTAGCCCAGATTGTCGAAGAGATTTTGGTTGATGGAAATCTCGGCCGTCTGGCCGACGAGCAGCGTGTAACCGTCCGGCGCCGATCCGGCGACGTAACGCGCACCGATGGCGCCGCTCGCGCCGGCCCGGTTCTCGACGACGATCGCCTGATGCAGCCTCTCGCCGAGTTTCTCCGATACGATGCGCGCGATCACGTCGCCTGTGCCGCCCGGCGAATAGGCCACGATCATGTGTATGGGCCGGTCGGGGAAGCTCTCGGCGGCAAATGCGCCCACGGACAGGACGCCACTGAGGATGGCGGCGGCGGCATAGGCTGACGGGCGTTTCATGGGTGTTGTCCTTCCAGGCACCGGCAAGTTCGAGCAGCAGGATTCAACAGGGTGCTCGTCTTGGGCAATACCTATCGGGCAAGAAGAGGTTTTCGCAGCCGGAAAGCCGGCATCACGTCTTCCAGTGCAGCACCGCCCGCTCGACGCGCGCGATGATCTGGGTCGCGCCGACGCTGCAAACGACAAGAGCAAGAACACCCGCGAAGATTCCGCTCGAACTGAAGTTTCCGGCCGAGTCCTCGATGAGGTATCCAATGCCCTTGTTGCCGGCGATCAGCTCGCCGAAGACCGCCGCCGTGAACGCGTAGCGCACCGCGATGCGCAAGCCCGAGAAGACCCAGGGCATGATCCCCGGCAGCATCACGTACCGCACGATCTCGCGCCGGTTCGCGCCCATGAGCCGGTATGTGCTGGCCCAGCCGCGGTCGAGATCGTGAATCCCATCGAGCGTGTTGTAGAGAAGCAGAAAATAGACGGTGACGGCGACGAGCGCGATCTTCGATTCGATGCCGATGCCGAGAAAGATAACGAAGAACGGCGCCAGCGCGATCTTCGGCAGCGAATAGAGCGCGACGATGAAGGGGCTGAGGATCGCCTCCGCCCGGGCCGACAGGCCGAGCAGCAGGCCCGACGCGACACCCGTGATCGCGCCGAGCAGATAGCCTGCGGCCGCGGAGCTGATCGTCGCCGTCAGATGCGCCCAGATCGAGCCATCGGAGAACCAGCGATAGAGCTGGGCGACGATCGCGCTCGGTGACGACACCCAGAGGCGCGGCATGAACGTGCCCGAGCCAATCTCCCACAGAGCGAGCAGCCCGGCGACGATGACGAACTGTCCGAACAGACGGCCGCCGGGCGACGTCAGGAACTGCGCGAGCGCGCCCTCGCCCGCCGCGGTACGGCGCGGCGAATGCGCCGCGGCGACGACGAGCGACTCTTCACTATCGCGGACGACATAGGTCATGCGTCAGGCCCGGTTGACCTCGTCCTGCAAATGATCCCAGAGCTCCTCGTGCAGCTCGGTGAAGCGCGGCGCGAAGCGGATGCGGAAGACATCGCGCGGCCGCGGCAGATCGACCTTGCGCACCGTCTTCACCCGGCCGGGCCGCCCGGAGAACACGACGACGCGGTCGGCGAGCGCGATCGCCTCGGCAAGGTCGTGCGTCACGAACAACACCGTCTTGCGGCCGATGCCGACGATGCGCTGGATCTCGTCATGCATCACCAGCTTGAGCTGCGCGTCGAGCGCGCCGAACGGCTCGTCCATCAGCAGCGTCTCGGGATCGTAGATGAGCATCCGCGCCAGAGCGACGCGGCGCCGCATGCCGCCGGACAGCTCTCCCGGATAGTGCTTCTCGAAGCCCTTGAGGCCGACAAGCTCGATCATGCGGCGCACCCGGTCGGCACGCTCGCTCTTCGACGTCCTATGGGCCGACAGCTCGAGCGGCGAACCGATATTGTCGGCGACCGTGCGCCACGGCAGCAGCGTGTCGCGCTGCGTCATGTAGCCGACGCGCAGATTGAGATCGTCGACGGGACGGCCGTCATAATGCAGGCGTCCGGCGCTCGGCCGCAGCAGACCGGCGACCATGTTCAGGATGGTCGACTTGCCGCAGCCGCTCGGGCCGACGAGCGCCACGAACTCCTCGCGCTCGACCGACAGGTCGGTCGGCGCCAGCGCCATGATCGCGTTCGAATCGCGTTCGAACGATTTCGTCACCGCCTCGAGGCTGAGGAGTTCTTGCGTCATGGGACTAGCTCGTCAAAATGCGCCATCGCAGGATCCGCCGTTCGAGCGCGTTCGCGGTTTCGCCGATCGCCACGCCGATGATCATCAGGACCGTCAGGGCCGCCAGCATGCCGGTGATGTCGATCTGCTGACTGGCGTACATCAACAGGAACCCGATGCCGGCGCGCGCCAGCAGCATCTCGCCGACGGTCGCCGATATCAGCGAGTACGGCAGGGCGATCTTGAGCCCGGACAGGATCCAGGCGAGGCACGCCGGCGCGATCAGCTTGCGCACGACTTCTGAGCGCGAGGCCCCGAGCAGCCGGTAATTCTCGATCAGCTCGCGGTCGATCGTCTGCACGCCGGCGAAGGTCGTGAAGAAGAGAAGAAAGAACGTCACGATCGAGACGAGGATGATCTTCGGTGCGAGGTCGAGCCCGAACCAGAAGATCAGCAACGGCGCGAGCGTCACCAGCGGGATGCTGTAGAGGCCGAAGATGATGGGACGCACGAGCCCCGCGACCACCGGCAGGCGGCCGAGCACCAGGCCGAACAGCGTGCCGAGCGGGGCGCCGATCAGGAGGCCGCCGGCCATTTCCGTGAGCGTCGTCGCGATATGGCCTGCCAGGCCCTCGCCGGCCCAGGTCCAGAGCCGGCCAAGGATGAGGCTCGGCCGGCTCGACCAGACGTCGCTGACGAGGCGCCCGTAGAATTCCCATCCCATCAGCAGGGCGGCGAACAGCGCCAATCGGCAGGCAATCACGATCCGCTGTTCGGCGGTCGGGTGCAGGACCACTGGCGTCCCCCTTCGCTAGTGAGAGAGACCGGCGAGCGCCTCCTTGGCGAGGCTGTCATTGACGACCTCGTCGAACTTCGCCGAGACCTTCTGCTTGGCGCCAATATTCATCCAGGCCACGGTCTTGTCCACGTGCTGCTGCGTCAGGACCGGCGAGCGGGGGCTGGCCTTGCGGTAGGTCTCGACGACCTGCGGGAACACGGCCGCGTCGATGTCGGGGAAGTATTTCCGCATGATCTTCGCGGTTTCCTCGGGGTTCTTGTGCGCGAACTCCATCGCCTCGGCCAGCGCCTTCATCGCGCGCCGCATCAGGTCCGGCTTCTTTTGGAGCGTGGCGCGGCTGGTCGCGGTGACGACGAACGGCACATCGACGAGCTCCGGCACGTCGTTCTTGAATGGATTGATGACGGTCTTGCCGAGGCCCTTCTGTTCGATGATCTCGGGGACCGGCGCGACATAGACGACGCCGTCGGTCAGTTTCTTCTCGAACGCCGCCAGGATCGACGAGCCGGCGCCGAACGGCACCAGGCTGACCGTCTTGTCGGGATCGTAACCGCGCGCGACCAGCACGCTGCGGATCAGCGCGTCGGTCGAACTGCCCGGCGAAGAGATGCCGATCTTGAGGCCCGCGAGCCGTTTCACCTTCTCGTCGATCGGCATGTCGAGCTTGATGCCCTGCTTGGCAATCGCTTCGTTGGAGAGCGCGATCGTCATGCCGTAGACATCGAACACGTCGCTGATCGCAACCATGTCGGCGCCCTCGCCGCGCGCCTTGATGACGTGGAAGAACGCCATCGGCGTCATGTCGGCGCTGCCGCCGAGGATGGAGGCGGCCTGCCGCGTGCCGGAATTGACATTGACCCATTCGGCGTCGATGCCGTTCTTCTCGAAGAAGCCGCCGCCGCGCGCGATGTAGAACGGGAAATAGTGCATCCCGTCACCGCCCGAGGTGATCGTGAGCTTCTCCAGTTTCTGCTGCGCCTGGGCTCCCACGGGAGCAAGCGCGAACATGGCTAGGAACAAACCTGCAAGAATCCTTCGCATTGTCTCCTCCCGACAGATCGCTTTGTTATTCAGTTTGCGATTCCAAGTATCTTGCGCGCCTCGGCCGGCGTGGCGACCGGCCGGCCCCAGATCTTCGCCGTCTGCGTCCACTGCTCGACCGATTGAGCGTTACTGGTCGCGAGCTCGCCCTGCCGCAGATAGACGAAGTCTTCCATGCCGCAGCGGACGTGCCCGCCCCTGGTGAAGGCCTGCATCTGCAGGGCGACGTATTCGTCGGCATTCGACGTCTGGGCCGAGATCGCCCATTCCGTTCCTTCGGGCATGTATTCGAGGCACATGTCGAGCATGCGCACGTCGAGCGGCATGCCGCCCGGGACGCCGAAGACGAACTGGATGTAATACGGCGGCTTCAGGAGCTTCTTGGCGATCAGGCCCTCGATGGCGGCGATGTGGCCGACGTCGAAAATCTCAACCTCCGGCCTGATGTTCTTCGCCAGCATCCGGCCGGCCATCTCCTCGAGATAGGCGAGCGAGTTATTATAGATGCGGTTGCCGATGTTGATCGGTCCGGCGTCGAGCGAAACCATCTCGACGCGGGTGTCGGCGATGCTCAGGCGCATCTTGTGGTCGGCCTTGCCGCCGTCGTCGCCGGCGCTGAGATTGATGATCGCGTCGCAGCCCGCGGCTTCGATCTTGTCGACGATGGCGCGATAGGCGCCGACCTCCATGATGGTCGAGCCGTCGGCAAGCCGCGCATGCAGGTGAATCATCGCTGCACCGGCGCGCCAGCACGCCAGCGCCTCCTCGACGACGGCCTCCGGCGTGACCGGATGATGAGGCGTCTTCGATTTCGCCGGCGCGCCGCCGGTGGGGGCGGCGCAAATGATCAACGGCTTCATGCTCGGGCACCTTCACGGGCGAGACGTTGGGACATGAACGGGACGAGGCCGCCGGCCGCGATAATCTCGAGAATCGAGGGACCGAACGGCGCAAATGCCGCGGACTTGCCGCCGCTCTCGACGACGCCCCGGTCGAAATCGACCGTCATGTCGGCGCCCTGCTTGGCGAAATCGACGGCGGCAGGACACACGATGGCCGGCAGACCGATGTTGATGGCGCTGCGGTAGAAGATGCGGCTGAAGCTGCGCGCGACCACGCAGGCGATCCCGGCGGACTTGATCGCGATCGGCGCATGCTCGCGCGACGAACCGCAGCCGAGGTTTTCGCCCCCGACGAGGATGTCGCCGGGCGTCACCTTGGTCGCGAACTGCGGAATGAGATTGTAGAAGCAGCCCTCCGCCAGCACTTTCGGATCGAGCGAGCCGAGATAGCGCGCCGGAATGATCTGGTCGGTATCGATGTGATCGCCGACGATGTGGGTGCGGCCTTTCATGATCATGACAGCACCCCTGCCGGCGACGCGATCACCCCCGCAACGGCGGTCGCCGCCGCGACATAGGGGCTGCTGAGGTAGACCTGCGCTTTCGGGCTGCCCATGCGGCCCGGGAAGTTTCGATTGTGGGTGGCGACGCAGACGTCGCCTTCGGCCAGGACGCCCTGGTGCCAGCCGGCGCACGGCCCGCAGCCCGGCGGGTTGATCGTCGCGCCGAGCGCACGAAATTCGTCGATCAGTCCGAGTTTCTCGGCTTCGCGCATGATGATGTTTGTCGCGGGCGTCACGATCAGCCGCACGCCCGGCGCGACCTTGTGCCCCCGCAGCACTTCAAGCGCCTGCTGGAGGTCGATGATACGCCCATTTGTACAAGTTCCGATACAGACTTGCGTCACGCGAATGCCCTTGAGTTCGGACACCGGCACGACATTGTCGGGGCTGTGCGGCTTGGCAACGACGGGCTCGAGCGCGGAGACGTCGATGTCGACGGTCCGTTCGAACTCGGCATCCTCGTCGGAATAGACCGGCTCGTAAGGCACCTTGGTCCGCGCCGCGAGATAGTCCTTCACCTTCTGGTCAGGCGCCATGAAGGAGGTCTTGGCGCCCATCTCGATGCCCATGTTCGAGATCGTGAATCGCTCGTCGACCGAAAGCGCGTCGAGCGCGGGACCGCAGAACTCGATCGTCTTGTAGCGGGCGCCGTCGACGGTCAAAGCGCGTTCCGTGGCGAGGACATAGTCCTTGCTGGTGACGTATTTGGCGGGCTTGCCGCTGTAACGGACGCGGATCGTCTCCGGCACGCGGACCCAGGTCTCGCCGAAGGCGTAGATGTAGGCCATGTCGGTCGAGCCCATCGGCAGGCCCCAGGCGCCGAGTGCGCCGTACGTGCACGTGTGGGAATCGGCGTTGCAGACCAGCATGCCGGGCCGGATGAAGCCGAGATCCGGCACCAGGGCGTGGTCCATCCCTTCCGTATTGGCGAAGAAGTTCTTGATGCCCTGGTCGCGGCACCATTCGCCGACCAGCCCGACCGCGGTGCCGAAGGCCTGGTCGCGGAACGGCATGTGACGCCCGGCGACGATGCAGATCTTGTCCGGGTCGAAGACCTTTTTCGCTCCCGCGCTGCGAAACTGCTTCACCGCGAGCGGCGACGTCATGTCGTTCGACATGGCGAGGTCGACCTTGACCGTGACGGTCTCGCCGACCGCGACGGAGTCGCGCCCGCTGTGGCGCGCGACGATCTTCTGGGTGGCCGTGAGGCCCATGGCGGTATCCCTCCCCGTTCGGGACTTTTGATTGTTATCGATAACAGTATGTGGATCACCCCGCGGGCGTCAAGTATGGTATCGGACATGCCGAATAAGAAACGTCCCGGTGCGCCGCAGACGCGCATGAAGGAAGTTGCGCTCCGCGCCAAGGTTTCCGCCATGAGCGTGTCGCGCGCCCTGCGCTCGCCCGACCAGGTGTCGAGCGAGACGCTGCGCCGCGTGCAGAAGGCGGTGCGTGAACTGGGCTATGTGCCGAACCGCTTGGCCGGCGGCCTCAAGGCGCCGAGCCGCACGCAATTGGCGGCCGCGATCGTGCCCAGCCTGCAGAACTCGCTGTTTGCCGCGACAATTCAGGGGCTTACGGATGCGCTGCGCAAGCGCGGCATCAACCTGATGCTCGGCGACAGCGGCTACTCGCACGACTCCGAGGAGTCGCTGATCGCGGCCTTCCTGGCGCACCGTCCCTGCGGCCTGGTGCTGCACGATACCACCCACACGGCGGGCGTCCGCCGCCTGATCCGCAATGCCGGGCTGCCCGTGGTCGAAACCGGCAACCTCATCAGCCGCCCGATCGATCTCCTGGTCAGCTACTCCAATTTCGATGCCGCCAAGGCGATGACGGAATACCTGATCGGCCGAAGCTACCGCCGCATCGCCTTCGTCGGCCAGATCGCCAGCCAGAACGAGCGGGCCCGCGAACGGCAGCGCGGATACCGGGCGGCGCTCGCCGCCGCCGGGCTCGACAGCGACGAAACCCTCACGATCGAAACGCCCGGCAGTTTCGAGAGCGGCGCAAAGGCCATCGTTCAACTGATGGGTGTTCGGCCGGCCGTCGATGCCGTGTTCTTCGCTGGCGACGTTCTCGCGATCGGCGCGATGCTGGAATGCAATCGCCGCGGCTGGGAGATCCCGAAGCAGATCGCCATTGCCGGTTTCGACGACTGGGAGATTTCGCGCCGCTTCGCCATTCCGATCACGACGCTGGACATTCCCCGCTACCAGATCGGTGAAAAGGCAGCCGAGCTCATGCTGCGCCGGCTCGACGGCGAGCGCGGCAAGCTGCCGCCGATCGACGTCGGATTCCGCATTATCGAGCGCGCAAGCACGTGACGGCGAGCCCAGGCGGCCCCCACCCGGCGTGAGGTCCGCTGTCCGGCCGGCAGAATCGTCCGTTCGTCAACGGCCACGCCAGTCCGGTTTCCGCTTCTCGCGAAATGCCAGCGGACCTTCCTGCGCGTCCTCGCTGCTGTAGATCGGCGCGAAGATCGCTTCCGACGCGCGCAGACCCTCCTCGACCGAAACTCCGGACGCCGCCCGCACCATTTTCTTTGCGGCGGCGCCGAACAGCGGCGCGCCGGCGATCATCGCCTGCGCCAGCTCTTGCGCTTTCATCATCACCGCTTCGTCGGCAACGACGTGATTGACGAAGCCAATCTCGTAGGCGCGCTGGGCGGTAATCGGCTTCGCCGTCAGCATCAACTCGAGAATGATTCGCTGCGGGATCATGTGAACCAGCGGCGCCGCCCAGGCCGCGCCGCGTCCGACCAACGCCTCAGTGATCGCGAAGCGCGCCGACGTGCCGGCAACGCAGAGATCGCACATCTGGGCAAGACGCCAGCCACCGGCATAGGCAACGCCGCGGACCGCGGCGATGGTCGGCTTGGTGATCGCAATGTTGCGGCCGAGGTCCGGCATCAAGTCCGGCGGTGGCACGCCGCGCTTCGCCTCGGACATCTCCGCAAGATCCATCCCGGCACAAAAGGCCTTGTCGCCGGCACCCGTCAGGATGGCGACACGCGCACCGGTATCGGCATCGAAGCGGCGCCATGCGTCCCACAGGCCCTGCCGAACGGCGGCGTTCAGCGCGTTGCGCTTGTCGGGGCGGTTGATCGTGATGACCGCGACCCGGTCGACAATCTCATACAAGACCTCGTCCGCCATGATGTCAGCCCTCGTAGCGTCCGACGATCGCGACCGAGCAGACGTTCTGATGCGGAAAGCCGCCAAGGTTGTGCGTCACGCCAAGACGCGGCGTGTTCTTGCGCTGCCGCTCGCCGGCGCGGCCGAGCATCTGAAGATACATCTCGTAGATCATGCGCAGGCCGGACGCCCCGATCGGATGGCCGAAACATTTCAGCCCGCCGTCGATCTGGCACGGAATGCTGCCCCCCGCATCGTAGAAGCCGTCGAGCACGTCGTTGATGGCGCCGCCTTCCGCCGACAGTTGCAGGTCTTCCAACGTCACCAGTTCTGTGACCGAGAAGCAGTCGTGCACTTCGACCAGATCGATCTCATCGCGCGGCTTCTCGACACCCGCCTCCTGATAGGCGCGGCGCGCGGCGACCCGCGTCGTGTGGAAATAGCTGCCGTCCCAGGAATTATGCTGCGCCTCGAGGCCGTTCGACACAGAAACCTGGAGCGCCTTGACCGACACGATATCGGTCTTGCCGAGCGAGCGGGCGATCTCCGGGGTCGTGACGATGGCGCAGGCGGCTCCGTCGCTCACGCCGCAGCAATCGAACAGGCCCAACGGCTCGGCGACCATCGGCGCGTTCAGCACGGCGTCCATGGTAATGCGATTGCGCAGATGCGCCTTCGGGTTGCGCGCAGCGTTGTCGTGGCTCTTGACGGAGATATGCGCCATTGCCTGCTTGAGGTCGTCGCGCGATGCGCCGTGCTTGGCCCGGTATGCCGCGCCGAGCTGCGCGAACAGTCCGGGCGCCGACAGGTTCGGCCAGATCATGTTGTTCAGCGTGCCGCGGCCGCGCTGCGGCAGGCCGCCATAGCCTGTGTCCTTCAGTTTTTCGACGCCGAGCGCCAGCGCAATGTCGGCGGCACCCGAGGCGACCGCATAGACGGCGCCGCGGAAGGCCTCGGTGCCGCTGGCGCAGAAATTCTCGACCCGCGTCACGGGAATGAAGGGCAGCCGCAGCGCTGTCGCGAGCGGCACCGCCGACTTGCCGACATGCTGCTCCTCGATGGCAGTGGCAAGCCAGGCCGCATCGATCTGCTTGGTTTCGATGCCGGCGTCCTTGATGCCCTCGGCGAAGGCTTCGACCATCAAATCGGCGGCGTCGCTTTCCCAGCGTTCACCGAACTTGGAACAACCCATACCGAGGATGGCAACCTTGTCGCGAATTCCGGCGGGCATCATGATCTCCCATCTTCGATCGGCGCGGCTTTCCAGAAATACCGGCGGAAGCCGCGCTGCGTGTCGACGTCCTTGACACGGAACATCTTGCGCATGCGCATGCCGACCGCGAGCTTGTCGGCCTCGACATCGGTGAAATCCATCATCCAGCGGCCACCCTCCTCGAACTGCACCATGCCGTAACAGGCCGGCGGATCGGGCGAGTAGGTCAGCCGGTCCGCAGTGAACGAGTTCACGCGGCCGGTCTTCTCGGCGAACGGATGGGGCTCCTGACTGTCGACCGCGCTGCAGTTCGGGTTGGCGCAGATGCGGGAGATCGGGAACTGGATGGTGCCGCATACGCCGCACTTGCCGCCGATCATGCCGGTGACGGTGTCGCGGTTGCGCCAGAGCGCCGACAGGGGCGTGAGCTTGTCGGTCTCGGAACGCATGCCGCGCTCGATCTCGACAAGGTCGTTGAAGGCAAGGAACTTGGCGTAACTCGTCTCCTCCCGGCGGCGCGCCAGGTGTCCGGCGCAACCGAGCCGGCCATCCACCTCGCACGACACGTCCGTGCGTTCGAACAGCAGCGCATCGGCCCCCTGCCCGAAGCCGACGACGAGAATGCGTTCGCCGGGCTTGGCTCGCTCAAGCACCGAAATCAGCAACAGAAGTGGATGCGCGGCGCCGGTGTCGCCGCAGACATTATGAAGGTTGTCGACGATCGCGGCCTCGGCGATACCCGCCGCCTTGGCGACACTGTTGACGACGCGCGGCATCATCGCCGGCATGCAGAAATACGTTATGTCCGCCGCCTTGAGGTTCGCAGCTGCCAGGCTCCGGGCGATCACCGGCGGAACGATCGTCATATAGCCGGCGTCGCGAATCCAGCGCTCTTCCCATTGATAATCATAGACCGACTCCGCGGTGCGGAAATGGTCGACGAAATCCACGGTGCTCTGCGCGCTCCCCATGAGCCGCGCGATCGGTGTCCCCTCGCCCACCACGATGGCGGCGGCGCCGTCGCCGGACGTCAACTCGACCGAACTCGCCGATTTTGTGCGCCTGTGCTCGGACGCAATGACGAGGCCTGGCTCGCCGCTTCGTAGCGCCATCGCCAGCGCCGAGGTCGCGCACCGTTGCGACGATGCCACATCGAGCGCGGTCAGATCCTCCGCCAAGGTCAACGCCTCTGCGACGACGCCGGCGTTCAGTCGATCGAGGAACGGGAACGTCGTCGACGCGAAATACAGCGCCGTCAGCGCCTTCCGGTCGCGCCCGACGGTCGCATCGCGCGCGGCCTCGACCGCCATCGTTATCGCGTCCTCGTCCCAATTGCAGATGGCGCGTTCGCCCTTGCCCAGCGACGCAAGGCCAGGCGCGCACCAGCGATTGGTGTCGACGATTGCCTTGCGCTGCAATCGAAGTCGCGGGACGTAAGCGCCCGCCGCCACTACTCCGAAAGCCATGCCCGTTCCTTTTCAGTCGCACAGGCGCAACGCCGCAACGCCACGCCTGCACGCGTTATTTCATCAATTTCATATTTTCACTCGCACGACGTGTTCTCTGCGATGCGCGCATGCGCCCATGTATTCGAAGGCCGGTATTCGGATTTTATCGCGCGCGCGACTGAACTGTGCTTTGATGCTTTCGCACATCGCAGCCGCGATGCGCGCGGACACGGAGCACGGGCGGCATGAAGGCGATGGTTGTTGCGCATCACGGCGAACCCGACGGCCTCGAAATGCGCGAGATCGCGACTCCGGCTCCGAAGGGACGGCAGGTTCTCGTGCGCGTCCATGCCTGCGGTGTCTGCCGGCGAGATATTCTGGTGCGGCGCAGCCCGGCGCGGCCTGGCCTGAGCAGCCCGCTCGTGCTTGGCCACGAGATCGCCGGCACCGTCGAAGCCGTCGGAACGGACGCACGCGGCTTCAAGATCGGCGACCGCGTCGTGTCCACGCAGCGCGAATATGTATGCGGCTGCTGCACCATGTGCCGCACCGACCGCGAAGCCCTCTGCGCCGATCTGCGTTTCCTCGGCCAGGAGGCCATGGGCGGCAATGCCGAGTTCGTCAACGTCATGGACGACAACCTGGCGAAGCTGCCGGACACCATCTCCTTCGAGGCCGGCTCGATCGTCGGCTGCCCGGTCGGCACGTCCTACAACGCCGTGATCGACACCGGCGACGTGCGTCCGGGCGAGCGCGTGCTGCTCACCGGCATGGGCGGGCTCGGCATCCATGCGGTGCAGATCGCGCGCGCCTGCGGCGCCTACGTCATCGCCGTGACGCGTTCTTCCGAGAAAGCGAAAGCGATCGAAGCGCTCGGCGCCGATTGTGTTGTCGTGGCGGAAGACGGCCGCTTTGCCCGCGGCGTTCGCGACGCGACCGGCGGACGCGGCGCCGACGTCGCCATCGACACGGTTGGCAGCGCGGTCTTCCACGAAATCCGCCGCTGCGTCGCGCTCGGCGGCCGAATCGTGCTGGTCGGCGAAGTGACCGGGACGCCGATCGAGATCGACATGGCCATGATCTATCGCCGCGGCCTCACGATCCGGAGCGCCACCAGCACATCGCGGCGGCAGCTCGAAATGGCGCTGAAGCTGGTCGCGACCGGCAGCGTCAAGCCGATGGTCGAGCGCACGATGCCGCTCGCCGACGCGGGCGCCGCCCACCGCATGGTGGAGGCCAATGCCGTGACCGGCCGCATCGTGCTGACGCCATAGCATCGGGTTCATCCCGGGCCGAGATCGACGGTCGCGGCGCCGTCGCGCACCACCGGCGTGCCATCGGACTTCGTCACGGTCAGGTTGAGGACGGCGATGCGCCGGCCGTTTTCGATCGTGTTCGTCGTGACGGCGCCGCCGAGCACGATGGTCTCGTCGACGTAGACCGTCGCGCGCTGCCGGTAGCCGAGCTTGCGCACGAAGGCATTCGGCCCGCCCCAGCGCATCAGCCGGCTCGCGAGCAACGCACCGATCATCTGGCCGTCGACGAACGGCGCCGGCAGGCCGAGCGGCTTCACGAAGGCCGCGTCATAATGATAGCGGTGGAAATCCCAGGTCGCGGCTGCATAGATGACGAGCGTGGTGAGATCGAGCTTGATCTCCTCCGACGGGAAGGGATCGCCCTGGCGAACTGCTCCAATCACCCTGGCCTGTGCACTCGTCATGGCGAATAGATGTTGGTTTCGCGGTTGACGGCGAGAAGCTCGCCCCGCTGATTGACGTAACGCGCTTCCGAGACGACGAAGACGAGGGCGCCAAGCTTGCGCGTGTGGCGCTCGTAGATATCGAGGATTTTCCAAGTGACGGTGACGCGGTCGCTCGGCCGCACCGGCTGCATCATCTCGTATTCGTTGCCGCCGCGGATGAAGCGCCCGCTCGACAGAGGCAGCGGCCAATGATGGCCGATATAGCCGTTCTCGTCGATCGGCTGATTGATGATCTGGTTGGTCTCGCAGACGAAGGTCGGCGGCGCAATGACGTCGCCGTGCATGGTCGTCTTGGCGAATTCAGGATCGGAGTAGATCGGGTTATCGTCGCCGAGCGCGAGCGCGAAATAGCGGATCGAAGCGCGGCCGAGTTCATCGGGCGCCGTGTAGGTCGCCTCACGGCCGATCCAGGACTTCAGGTCGTCGGTCAGGCGCGTCTTCATCCGCCCTCCGTCACTGCCGTGGCCTCAACCGCGATCATCGCCTCGGGATGCCCGAGGCGCTCGCAGATGACGCCGGTCGCCGCCGGATAGGGCGCGCCGAACACCTCGCGCCGAACATCGGCCGTGCCGCGATAGTCTTTCAGGGCGGCCGGGGTGATGTACTCGGTCGTCTTCACGACCGACCCGAAGCTCGCGCCCGCTGCAGCAAGCTTTGCGCCGATGCGGCTGTAGAGGTCACGGCATTGTCCGACGACGCCCTCATTCGAGGGATCGGCTTCTGCCGAAACACAGACGACCGGAGAACCGCTCCGCGCCAGCGTGAGCTCAATCTGCACCCCGCTCTCGGCGCCGGGAAGGCACGGCACACAGATCCGCAGGCCGGGCGCCGCATCTGCTGGCGCCGTCGGCTCGAATGCAGCGGCTGTCGCTATCTCCGTGACCTTCTTGATGTGCGAGCGAGTAAGGCCGCGCGCGACCAGGTCCTTCGCCGCCTTGTCCAAGGCCGACGTCCGGTCGGGCGCAACGATCGCCGGCAAAACCTCCAGGCCATCCTCGCCGCCATCTCCCGCAACGGCCTCGATCTCGATCAGGGCCTCGCTTCGCAGCAGGCTGCGGACGGGGATCGTCGAGATCGATACGCCCTCTCCCAGCGACTGCCGCTGAAAGGCATCGAGCGCCGGAAGATCCGGAAACGCTTTCGGCGTGACGTAGCGCACGATCCGCACGATATCGCGCAGTCCGCGCTTCGCGGCCGCGAGCGTCGCTGCCATCTTGTCGTGAATGACGGACGCCTGCGCGACAAGGTCTCCCGTCACGACCATGCCCGCCGGCGGCTCGAAGCGGACGGCCGTGCTGCCCGACAGCCAGATGCGCCCGGCTGCCGCGATCCCCAGCGAAAAGGAGAAACGCCGGTAGTCGAAGAACGGATAGTCGTCCGGCTCGAGCGGGCGGCGGATACTCAAGTCATACGCCTTTCCAATGTGGCGCGCGTTTCTCGGCGTAGGCCTTCAGCGCCTCGGTGTGATCCTTCGTGGCGCGTACGACACGCTGTGCGCGCTCGGTGAAACGCACCGCCTCGTCGAGACCCTGATAGAGAGACTCGGCGAGCGCGTACTTGAACGCCTGAACGGTGATCGGCGGGCAGTTGTCGACGATCTCCTTCGCCAGCTCGCGGCAGCGCGGCAGCAACGCCTCCGGCGCGACGACCTCGCTGACGAAACCGATCTTCAGCGCGCCGGCCGCATCGATGGTTCGTCCGGTCACGCCCCATTCATAGGCGCGCGCGTAGCCGATGATCTGCGGCATCAGCGCGAGGCTGGCGTCGTCCGGCACGATGCCGCGACGGACGAAGACCCAGCCGAAACGCGACGCACTCGAGGCGATGCGGATGTCGCAGCCCGCCGCGATGCCGATGCCGGAACCGATGGCCGGCCCGTTGACCGCGGCGATGGCCGGCTTCGACATCCGGCGAAGCCCGGTCACGACGCGGCGAATATCCGCTTCCTGTGGATAGAGCTCCTCGCGCAGGGTCGGATCGGGCGGCTCGAGCGAGCGGCCTTGTGCGGTCATGCGCTTGATGTTGCCGCCGGAGCAGAAGATGCGGCCGGATCCGGTGAGGATCATCACCCGCGCTTTCGGATCGCGTTCGATGCGATCGAACTCGCGGATCATCTCCTGGTTCATCTCCCAGTTGACCGCGTTCTTGGCGTCCGGGTCGTTGATGGTGACGGTGACGATGCCGTCATCACCCTGCTCAGAAATAATGAACTGGTAGCTCATGGGCGTCCTGTCCGCGGAAAGCGGTCATGTCTGCGGTGAGAAGGCGCGCGAGCACGCGCCGGTGATAGGCGGCGTCGCCATAAGCCGCCTGCGCGGCAAGCGCCCGGTGGTAATAGAGCTCGAGCGGATAGTCTCGGTAATAGGCGATCGCGCCGTGAATCTGGTGCGCGGTGCGTGTCAGGGCCGGGATGCACTGGCTCGCCTTCGCCTTGGCCATTGCCACTTTCCGCTCGCCGGACAAGCCTTCGCCCAGCGCGCTCGACGCCTGCCAAGACAAAAGACGGCTGACCTCGAGGTCGCGGTACATTTCAGCGGCGTGGTGCTGAACGCCCTGGAAGCTGCCGATCGGCTTGCCGAACTGGACGCGCTCCTTGGCGTAAGACAGCGTGAGGTCAAGCGAAGCCTGACCAATGCCGACGAGTTCGGCTGACTTGAAGGCTGCGCCGCGCAGAAGCAGCCGCGCTACGGCCGGCCAGGCGCCGCCCATCTCGCCGACGAGAGCGTCGGCGTCCACTTCGACGCCCTTGAACTCGACCTCCCACAACGCTTCGCCGCCTGCCGCCGGCATGCGCCGCAGGCTTACGCCCGGAGTGTTCTTCGGCACGATCACGAGCGTGAGATCCTGCGCATTGTCGCCCGAGCGCGCGACGCAGATGATGCCGTCGGCGGCGCCGGCGTCACGCACGAAGGCCTTCGTGCCGTCCATGCGGAAGCCGTTGCCGGCCCGTGCAATGCGCGTACGGATGTCCTGCGGACGCAAACCGCCATTGGCCTCCATCAGCGCCACGGTCATCAGCGCGTCGCCCGAGGCGATCCGCGGCAGCCACTCATCCTTCTGCCGGTCGGCGCCGACGTCGAGCAGCGTGAAGCCCGCCTCGACCACGGTCGAGAACAGCGGGCTCGGGATCGCACCCTGCCCCAGCGCCTCGACGATGAGCGCGAGTTCAAGCCATCCGCTCTCGGCGCCGCCGTAGGTGTCGGGAAAGGCTGCGCCGACCCAGCCCATCTGCGCCATCTCTTTCCAGACGCCGGCATCGAAACCCTGCTCACTCGTCTCAAGCTCGCGGATGCGCGCCGCCGGAAGCGCCTGCTGCGCGAAGGAGACGGCGGTCTCCTTCAGCATCACCTGATCTTCGTCGAGGGCGATGTCCATGAACTCACCTCACCGCGGCAGACCGAGACCGCGCGTAGCGATCACGTTGCGCGTGATGTCGAACCCGCCGGCGGCGAACTGGAAATAGAGGTGGTCGCGGTATTCGATCTCGACTTCGCCGTCGAGCTGCGCGTGCGGCGCGCCGGTGCGCAGCGGCGCATGCGCGCCGAGGAGCTCCATGCCCTTCTCGTCGAACAGTCGCGCGGTCTCGCGCTTCACCAGCAGGGCGAGCGACGTCTCGTGCTGCGGATACTGGCCGCGCGCGTGCAGCGAGGCGAGCCAATAGCTCATGATGCGCGTGCCTTCGGCTTCGATCGCGAGCCGCACCAGCTCGTCCTGCACGACAGGATCGTCGATCGGCTGGTCGCCGCCGTCACGGCTCTGCGCACACCAGGCGAGCAGCCGGTCGAACTGGTAGTTGACGAGGCCGGGGCTTGCCAGCGCGGCGCGTTCAAAATCGATCGCGCCCATCAGGACCTTCCAGCCCTGATCGAGCTCGCCGACCATCATCGATCGCGGCACGCGCACATTGTCGAAATGCACGGAGTGATGCGTCCAGCCGGCGAGCGTCGGATGTTTCGCGATCGTGACGCCCGGGGCCTTCATGTCGACGATGAACATTGTGATGCCGCGGTGACGCTGCGCCGTCGGATCGGTCCGGGCCGCGAGCCACGCATAGTCCGCCATGTGGGCGTCGCTGGAGAAGGCCTTCTGGCCGGTGATGATGAAGTCGTCGCCGTCGGCCACGGCCCTTGTCTTCAGGTTCGCAAGATCGGAGCCAGCTTCGGGTTCGCTGTATCCGACGAACCACGAGATCTCGCCGCGGTTGATCTTCGGCAGCAGCGCGGCCTTCTGCGCATCCGAGCCGAATGTCATGAGCGCATTCGGGATGTACGTCATCGAGCGGTCGAGGCCGGGCGCCCGATGGTATTCCATCTCGTCCCAGAGGATCGCCTGATAGATGCGGCTGCGCCCGCCGCCGCCATAGTCCTTGGGCCAACCCATCCCGAGATAGCCGGCCGCTCCGAGCTTGCGGCGGAACGCCTTGGTGAAGTCCGGCGTCCACATGCCCTGCTCGCCGGTGTCGCGATGCTGCGCGAACACCTCCGCGGTCAATTCTCGCCGCAGAAAGGTGCGGACCTCGTCGCGAAAGACCGCCTCTTCGCCGGTGAGGTTAAAGTCCATGGACCCTCGCTAGGACAGGACGCCGCCGGCCTCGAGCCGGGCGTAATCGTTTTCGGTAACGCCGAGCAGACCGGTCAGCACTTCGTGCGTGTGCTCGCCGAGCAGCGGCGCGCGCAGGTACTGCACGTCGAGGCTGTCCATGTTCCACGGCAGCGCCATCTGGCGGCGCGGACCCGCGACCGGGTGATCGATGGTGACGATTCCACCGCGGGCGTTGAGTTGCTCGTCATCGAGCATTTCGTCGACCCGCAGGACGGGACCTGCCGGTACGCCCGCGCGCTGCAAAAGATCGGTCGCAGCATGCACCTTCTGCCCGGCACTCCACTCTTCGATCGCCAATTCGAGCGCGGCAATGTTCTGGCGTCGCGCGGCGAGCGTCGCGAACCGCGGATCGCCAGTCCATTCCGGATGCCCGATAGCGCCGCAGAGCGCGGTCCACTCGTCTTCATCATTGACACTGATGGCGAGCCAGGTGTCGTCGTCGCGGCAGCGAAAGATGCCATGCGGCGCATTGAGGCGGTCGCGGTTGCCGATACGCTCCGGCTCGACGTCGTTCATCGTCAGATCGATAACCGCTTCAGGAATCAGCGTCAGCATAGCCTCATGCATTGCGACGTCGATGAACTGCCCCTGCCCTGTCTTCTGGCGATGGTAGATCGCCGCCATGATGGCGAAGCCCGAATAGGTGCCGCTCAGGGGGTCGGGCAGCACCCCGCCCTGGATGCGCGGATAACCGTCGACATAGCCGGTGACGTCGGCGACGCCGCTGAACAGATTGACCGCGCTGTGCAGACCGCGCGCGTTGCGCATCGGTCCGGCGCGCCCGAAGGCACCGTTCGACAGCATGATGAGGCCCGGATTGATGGCCGAGACCGCTTCGTAGCCGAGGCCAAGCTTCTCGAGGACGCCGGTAGAGAAATTGTCGACCATGACGTCGCACACACCTGCCAGGCGGCGCACGATGTCGCGGCCCTCCGCGGTCGTCATGTCGACCGTGACGCTCTTCTTCGAGGAGTAGAGCTGGTTGAAGTAGCCGCTCGCGTTCGGCTCCTTCTCATGGCCCTTGGCGAAGGGCGGTGCGGTACGCGACGTCATACGGCGGCGAGATTCGATGACGATCACCTCCGCGCCGAGCCACGCCAGCCACAGCGTGCAAAATGGAATAGCAATGAACTGCCCGAGATCGAGCACGCGAATGCCCTTGAGCGGCAGCGGACGCGTCTTGTCCTGCGTCATGCGGCCATTCCATCCTTGAGGATCGCGGCCGAGTGCTCGCCGAGGCGAGGCGCCGGACGCCGCAGCGACCACGGCGTGGCGCGCATCTTGAGCGGCGCCGCCGGCATGCGCGCCGGCTTGCCGCCGATCTCGACCTCGACCAGGGTCCTCCGC
>JBQCFB010000330.1:0-3320 GCA_051959715.1 Pseudolabrys sp. | reverse complement strand
GGCCCGTTATCGGCGACGGAGATCAGGATCCGTTCGCCCTCGGTCACGGCCCTGACGACGATCAGCGGCGCGCGTGCCTCGGGCGCGCCGGCGGGCGCCTCCGCATATTTGATCGCATTGTCGACCAGATTGGCCACCGCCTGGCTGACGAGCTCGCGGTTACCGAGGACCGGCGCGGTCGTCTCGGCCTCGACCTTGAGCGCGATCCCCTTCTCCTCGGCGACCGGCTCGTACAGTTCGCCGATGTCGTGCGCGACCTCGGCGGCGTCGAACTCGGTCATGTCGGTGCGCGCCTGGCCGGATTCGGCGCGTGCGATCATCAGCAGCGCGTTGAAGGTGAGGATGAGGCCGTCGGACTCCTCGATCGTCCCCTCCAGCGCGGCGCGATATTCGGGCTCGGTCTTCGCCGCGCGCAACGCCTGCTCGGCGCGATTGCGCAGCCGCGTGAGCGGCGTCTTGAGATCGTGCGCGATGTTGTCGGAGACCTCTTTCAGCCCCACCATCAACGCCTCGATGCGCTCGAGCATGATGTTGAGGTTCTCGGCCAGGCGGTCGAGCTCGTCGCCGGTGCCGGCGATCGGCAGGCGTCCGCCGAGATCGCCGTTCATGATCGTGCGCGTCGTCTCGGTCATGGCGTCGACGCGGCGCAGCACGCGGCGCGTCACGAACAGGCCGCCGGCCAACCCTAGCACGACGACGATGATCACCGACCAGCGGCCGGCCGACAGAACGATGTGATACAGGCGCTCGCGCTCTTCGAGATCGCGTCCGACCAGCAGGCGGAATCCGCCCGGCAACTGGAAGACCCGCACCAACGCCTCGTGCTCGGGTCTGCCGGAATTCTCCGGCTCGTCGAGGCGGCGATAGACGATCTCGGTCCACCCTTGCGCGTCGAGCGTCCCCGGCGGCAGCGCCGTGACGTTGCCAGCGAGCGCCTCGCCGTTGAACGTCGTGACGAGATAGAGGCTCGAGCCCGGACGCCGCGAGCGCGCGTCGACCGCGATCACCAGACGGCGGATGCCGCCGAGCCGGTACTGCTCGGACAGGCCGGTGATCTCGGCATTGACCGTGTCGGTGATCTGCTCGGTGATGAGGCGGCGGGTATTGAGGGCGAAATAGCCGAGCAGAAAGGCCGCGAACAGCGCGAACACGGTCAGATAGACCAGTGTCAGCTTGAATGTGGTCGTCCGGAATAATTTACCGAGCGCCGTCACGTATCATGTATCCCGCGCCGCGGACCGTATGCAGAAGCGGCTGGGAGAAACCTTTATCGATTTTCGAGCGCAGACGCGAGATGTGCACGTCGATGACATTGGTCTGCGGGTCGAAATGATAGTCCCACACGTTTTCGAGCAGCATGGTGCGGGTCACCACCTGCCCGGCGTGCTTCATCAGGTATTCGAGCAGGCGAAATTCGCGCGGCTGGAGCGAGACTTCCTCCTCGCCGCGGCGGACTTCGCGGGACATGCGGTCGAGCACGAGATCGGCGACGCGCAGCACCGTCTCCTCGCCGCGGCCGCCGCGGCGGCGCGACAGCACCTCGACGCGGGCGAGCAGCTCGGCGAAGGAATAGGGTTTGGGCAGGTAATCGTCGCCGCCGGCGCGCAGGCCCTTGATGCGGTCGTCGACCTGGCCAAGCGCCGACAGGATGAGGACCGGCGTCTCGACGCCCTTGGCGCGCAGGCTGCCGATCATGGCGAGCCCGTCGAGCTTGGGCAGCATCCGGTCGACGATGAGGACGTCGTACTCGCCGTCGCCGGCCATGGCGAGGCCGTCCTCGCCGTCGGTCGCGGCATCGGCGACATGGCCGACCTCGCGGAAGGCCTTCACCAGATAGTCCGCGGCGTCGCGGTCGTCCTCGACAACGAGAAGGCGCATGGTGACCCGGTCCGGTTGCGCATCGGCTCCCCGGCCGAAGGCTCGTTGCCCTTGAATATCCGCAGATGGGGGCATCGGTCACACCAATTTTCGGTCATTCAATGGCGGCACCGGCCGCCACGAATGCCATGGGGGGCATCAAGCCGCCCCGCCGCCCCGTCCATTCGCCCCGCGAAATCGCCGTCGTCGCCCCCGAAACATACGTGAGGGGGTGGCGGCAGAGGCGCCACCCCCGCGACGACCCCACCCCCGCGGGGGCGACGGATGCCGGGGTTGGAGTTCGGACCAGAGCGAGGAGCAATTGCTCCCCGCCCGGGATTTAGCCGGGACGGGCCGAAGCCCGTCCCGTGAGGGCGACCACCGGCGGGGGCGACGGATGCCGGAGGGACGTCCCCAACTCTTTATTCCTTCCTCAGCCCTGGCCGATCGGCAGGGCGACGAAACGCGTGTTGTCGCCGGACTTCACGCGCATCAGAACGTTCTTGCGGCCGTCCTTCTTCGCAACGCCGATGGCGCTGCGGACGTCGCCGGGCGACGAGACCAGCTTGCCGCTGACCTCGAGGATCACGTCGCCGGTCGAGAAGCCGTGCTCGGCCGCGACGCCGGAGCCGTCGACATTGGTGACCACCACGCCCTGGTCGCCGGCGCCGTTGACGCGCGCGGCCGGCGCGAGCGTCAGGCCGAGCTTGCCGATGTCGGCGGTGGCGGCGCCGTTGTCGTTGTTGCCGCCATTGTCGTTCTTGGCTTCCTTCTGGTTCGGCAACTGGCCGAGCGTCAGCGACATGCTCTTTTCCGAGCCGCCCTGAAGCACCGTCAGGTCGATCTTCGTCCCCGGCGCCATCGCGCCGATGGTCTTGGCGAGGTCACGCGAGTCCTTGACCGCCTTGCCGTTGACCTGGGTGATCACGTCGCCGGCCTTGATGCCGGCCTTGGACGCAGGACTGCCGGCCTGCGGCTCGGCAACGAGCGCACCTTCCGCCTTCTTCAGGCCGAGTGAGTCGGCGATGTCGGGCGTCACCGTCTGGATCTGCACGCCGATCCAGCCGCGCGTGACGTGGCCGTGATCCTTGAGCTGCGCCACCACGGTCTTCACCGTGTCGGACGGGATTGCGAAGGCGATGCCGACCGAGCCGCCGGACGGCGAGAAGATCGCCGTGTTGACGCCGACGACATTGCCGTCGGTGTCGAAGGCCGGGCCGCCGGAATTGCCCTTGTTCACCGGCGCGTCGATCTGGATGAAATCGTCATACGCGCTGGCGCCGATGTCGCGGCCGCGGGCCGAGATGATACCCGCAGTCACCGTGCCGCCGAGGCCGAACGGATTGCCGACCGCGAGCACCCAGTCGCCGATGCGCGGCGCGCCGTCGGCGAGCTTGACGTAGGGGAAGGTGCCGCCGTCGACCTTGATCAGCGCGAGATCGGTGCGCGGATCGGTGCCGATG
>JBQCFB010000329.1:0-3524 GCA_051959715.1 Pseudolabrys sp. | reverse complement strand
CGCATGTTCACCGGGCTGCACCGCGAATTTGGCGCCGCCGTGCTGGTCGATTGCCATTCCATGCCGTCAAATGCGGGCGACCGCGGTGAGCGCTCCCGGCCGGAATTCGTGCTCGGCGATCGCTACGGCACGAGTTGTGTCGACGTCGTCGCCGACGTGGTCGAGCAGACGCTGCGCGAACAGGGCTACACGGTCAGCCGCAACAAGCCTTACGCCGGCGGCTTCATCACCGAGCACTACGGCAATCCGGCCGCAGGGCTGCACGCCATCCAGCTCGAGATCAACCGCGCGCTCTATATGGACGAACGTCGCTATCAGCGGGTGCCGGGCTTCGCCAGGGTCGCGGCGGACATGGATCGCGTGGCGCGGAGGCTGGGCGAAATCCCGCTCGAGGACCTGCGACCCTATCGCGCCGCCGCCGAGTGACCCGGACATGAAGCCGCGCAGAAAAGCGGCGCGAATGCCATGCGTCGAAAAAAAAGGGGCCGCTCGCGGTTGCAAGCGGCCCAAGTCTAGGGAGGAAACGCCCAAGGAGGGCAGCGGTATCGCTACCGCATTGCAATAAGCTACACTGCGACGCACAAAAATCAAGGTCCGATCTGGCTAAACCCATGATGTTATTGCATACCTGAAAACCAGCGAGCCGGGATGACTACCGCGAAGCCGCGGGAATAGTGGTCAGAAAGCCACGGAACTGTGGTGAGATCGCTGACTGAACGCGCCCGAGCTCTGCAATTTTTGCGTAATTCGGTACGGCACTCGCCGTCTCGTGACCAAGCGCCCCGCCGGCCCGGAGAGGGAATGACCGCAGTCGATTTCGCCAGCTTCGTCGACCAGCTCGCGACCGCGTCGGGCGACACCATCCTGCCGTTTTTCCGCACGGCGCTGGCGGTCGAGAACAAGAAGGTCGCCGGCTTCGACCCCGTCACCGCCGCCGACCGCGCCGCCGAGAACGCAATGCGCGCGCTGATCCGCAGGCACTTCCCGGCGCACGGCATCCTCGGCGAGGACTATGAGAGCGAGAACCCCGACGCCGAATATGTCTGGGTGCTCGACCCGATCGACGGCACCAAGTCCTTCATCGCCGGCATGGTCGCCTGGGGTACGCTGATCGGCCTGTGCCGTCTCGGCGAGCCAGTCTACGGCATGATGCACCAGCCCTTCACGCGCGAGCGCTTCTTCGGCGATGGCGGCGCGGCGCGCTATCGCGGCCCCGCGGGCAACCGCGATTTGCGCGTGCGCGCGTGCGATTCGCTGAAGGACGCCGTGATGTTCACGACATCGCCGCTCCTCATGAACGAGGCCGACCGCGGCTCGTTCAAGCGCGTCGAGGACAAGGTGAAGCTCTCGCGATATGGCGGCGACTGCTACGCCTATTGCATGCTCGCGGCCGGCCAGATCGACCTCATCATCGAGACCGAGCTCAAGGCCCATGACGTGGTCGCGCTCATTCCGATCATCAATGGCGCCGGCGGCGTCGCCACGACCTGGGAGGGCGGGGCTCCGCAGGGCGGCGGGCGGCTCGTCGTCGCCGGCGACAAGCGCGTCCACGCCGCCGCCCTCGAAGTCCTGAAAGGTTGATTTGATCGGTATTCGGCTCCGGTTATCCCCAGCCCCGTGACGAAAAGGCCGCTGTCCACCATAATTCTTCCAAGGTCCTGGACCTTCTTGACTTCTGAGGCGCGCCGGGCCGGAATCCTCCCGATCGGCGCGTTTAACGGGGAAGTCAGCCGTCAGTAATGTCAGACACGTTCGTATTGCCGGGTCTGCGTGATCGCATTCTTTCGGGCGCGTGGATCGTGCGCGCCCCGCTCAGCCTTGCGCCTGCCGACCTGCGCACGATTGTGCTCGCCACGGCGGCGGCCGCAGTAATTGCTGGCGCCGTGACCTGGATGACAGGCGCCGAGACCGCGGCCGTCTCGCTGCCCGCCGCCGCGCGGCCAGGGCCTGACGCACGGCTCGCGTCGTCCAGCTTCGAGAAGACCCGCGACCAGGTCGATACGCTCGCCGGACTGCGCAGCGATCCCTCGCTTCATCTCGACACGTCGTCGGCGTGGCTGCCCGCGGGCGGCATCGGCATCCTGAAGGCGACGTCGATGCCGAATGAGCGCGTCGTCGCGCTGCCAATGCCGGCGCCCGTCGCGGCGGCGCGCAATGTCCCGCAAACCGAAAACGCCGAAGACGTGCCGCTGCCGCGCGCGCATCCGGCGAGTGTCGCGACGATGCCGGTGCGGCCGAAGAACCGCGCCGCGGCCGCGCCGGATGCTGTCGCACCGGCGGAGCCGAAATCCGGCAGCTTCTTCGGCATGATCGAGCGTTTCTTCACGCCACAGGACAGGAAGGCCGCCGCCGCAGTGCTGGCGTCGAACCCGCGCACGGCGATCTATGACATCAGCGCCCACGTCGTGTACATGCCGAACGGCGACACGCTTGAGGCGCACTCCGGCCTCGGCCAGTGGCTCGACGATCCGACCTCGTTCACGCGCAAGGACCGCGGCGTTACGCCGCCGGCGACCTACAAAATCTCGATGCGCGAGAAGCTGTTCCATGGCGTGCAGGCGTTACGACTGACGCCGGTCGGCGAAGCGCAGATGTACGGCCGCGACGGCATGCTCGCGCACACCTACATGCTCGGGCCGAACGGCCAATCGAACGGCTGCGTTTCGTTCAAGGACTACGAGAAGTTCCTCGAGGCCTACAACAGCGGGGCGATCGAGCAGTTGATCGTGGTGCCGAAGGTGACCTCGCCAACCGCCTACGCGCAGGCCGGCTCGTCGAGCTGAGCGACGGGCGCGCGCGGCTGTCGGCGCCGGCACAAGTCCGGCCATTCGCTTTCGAGGGTTCACTTCCGCCTGATCAGCGCATCGACCGAAAAACGGCCGCCGGCGGTGACGACCAGAAGGAGCATGCCGCCCATTATCGTCACGTTCTTCCAGAAGTTCGTGTTCTGCGCACGATACTGAGCCGGGTCCGTGAATTCCCAATAGCGGTGCGACGACAGCGTCGCGATGATCGTGAACAGGACCATCAGCACCGCCGCGGCCTCGGTGAACAGGCCAAGCATCACCGCGAGACCGCCAATGAACTCCACAGGCGGCCCGAGATAGGCGAGTGGCTGCGGCACGCCACGCTTGGCGATGCCTGCGACCGCGCTGCCGTAATTCAGCAGTTTCGGCCACCCGCTCACCACGAAGATCAGGCCGATCATGACGCGCGCGACGAGGATGATGGCGTCGGCCAACGGCGATTCGACGCGGCCGCGCGACAGGGCGGTTGAGCGTTCCAATGTGGTCATGAGCGTCCTCTCAAACTGGAGTGGCGCGCGGGCGGTACGATCGGCGAGGCTGCCGCGCGCTCACGGAAACGCACGAAGGCCAGCCTGCGTTGCTGCGTCCCGGCGCCGGGGAACTTTTGCGGGTCAATCCTCGTCCGGAATGAACCCCGCCCTGGAGCCGTTCATTCCATGGCGGCAGCGAAGTATCGAGCGCGGTGGACTAATAGCGCGGGGTTCCGGGCACGAAGGC
>JBQCFB010000328.1:0-20942 GCA_051959715.1 Pseudolabrys sp. | reverse complement strand
GGCGGCACGCAGAATTACCAGAAGCAGGCGCCGACCAACGCGCTCGCCGACGCCGTCGTCGACAAGCGGCTCGCCGCGCCGATGAAGGCCGATGCCAACGACTTCCTGTGGGCCTGGGGCTCGTCAGCCGACTTCGACGCCGCGCCCGGCCTCGGCAAGATCGAGGCGCAGGTGCTGGCAATCAATGCGGCCGACGACGAGCGCAATCCGCCCGAGACCGGCATCATGGAAAAGGCGATGAAGCAGGTGAAGCACGGCCGCATCTATCTGATCCCGGCGAGCCCGGAGACCAGCGGCCATGGCACCACCGGCAACGCGAAATTCTACAAGCAACAGCTTCAGGAGTTTCTGGCGAGCGCGCCGCACCGCACGATGTAAGGTGCTGCGCGATCAATAGTCGTTGCCGCCGAACAGGCTCCAGCCGCCGCGGCGGTCGTCATAGGCGTCGCGGCGGTCGTAATAGCTGTCGCGGCGATCACTGTAGCGATAGTCGTCACGCGGATCGAGGCGGCGCGCGGTGCGTGGATGCGCCGCCGCCGCGACCTTCCCGGCCGCCGATTTGGTGCACAGACGGCGGTCACCGTTCGACGGCTGGTACGTGCAGTCCGATGCGCGGAATGAACGATAGGCGGCCGAGCAAGCGTTGACGTTGCACGATGCCGGAGCGGCGGGCGCAGCCGCCGGCGTGATCGACGCGGTATCGGCCGGCGTCGCACTCGCCTGCGCCTGCTCCGCGGCGTCGCTGGTCACCGACGCGGAGTCGGTTCGCCGCGCGGTCGTCTCGGTGTTGCCGGTTGAGGTCTTGGCGATCGCGACCGAATGCGACAGAGCAGATTTTGCGGGGACGGGACTGGGCGCCGGAGTGACGGTGGCCGTCTGCGCCGGCAGCGTCGCGTAAGGCGGCGGAGTCAACGGCGCCTGTGTCCAGTCGAGGCCAAAGACCACGCTTGCGGCCGCGACCAGCAACACAAAGAAATACACCAGAAATGCCATGACCGCGCCCGATACCCAGACCTCAACACAGGCAATGCCCGTAACGGTGAACCGTTCCGCCTACGCAGGTTCCAATTGATCTATGCTCTAGAATATGTTGCGCAACCGCGACGCATCGGTCGAAGCGCGTTTTTTGCTCATGATCGAAATAAACGTACACAGTGCGGCGCTTCCTGCGCCATGCGGCAATCTCCCGCGGCCGCGTCGTCAGCGCGGTGCCGGAATAGCGGCCTTAGCGCCTCCGGCGGCCCCTGGACGCGACTATGGAACGTCGATGCCTTCAATTTGCGCTGGACAAGCACTAACCGGGAAATCGGGCGGTACAATCTTAAGCAGAAGCGAAAATTCGCGGCTTCGCGATGCGTTCGCACGGCTCCCGTGTCGCTGAAAAACAATCGACAGCCGCCGCGCGAGGTGCGATTTTTGGCACAAGGGGCTGCGTCGGGGCTGCAATCGTGTCGGGGATCAACGCCACTCAGTCAGCGGCCGCGGTGCGGCCGACGACCGCCGGCGCCGCCGCCGGCTACCGCCTGACTCTGGCGATCATCGGCCTCTACACCCTCGCCACGCTCGCGCTGCTGACGGTCGCCGCACGGCCCGGCCCGGTGATGCCGGGGATCAGCGCCTTCTTCGCCGCCGGCGTGTTCGTCACCGAGACCGCGACCGCATTCCTCCTGTTCGTGCGTTTCCGGGACGACCGTACCTGGTCGATGCTTGTGCTGGCCTGCGCGTACCTCTTTTCCGGGGCGATGGCGGCGCCTTACCTGCTCGCCTTCCCCGGCGCACTGCTGCGCGACGTGAGCGTCATCGGCGAGAGCCAGACGATCGCGTGGATCTTCCTGGCCTGGATATTCGGCTTCGCCGCGCTGACCTTCGCCGCGGCGGTGCTGGAGGCGCGCATGCTGGCGTCCGTCGCCACCCAGGATGTCTCGCGTCTCATCGGATCGGGCGTGGTGTGCGTGCTCGCCGCTGTGACGGCGGTTGTCGTCATCGCGGTCGGCGCTTCCGACTGGCTGCCGCAGCAGGTCGGCCCCACCGGCTGGACCGCATGGGACAACATCATCAGCGCCGCGAACATGGCGTTGCTGGTCGCTGGCCTGCTCGTCATCCTCGTCGTCATTCGCGGCCGCAACGAAATCTTCCTCTGGGTGGCGCTGGCGCTCGCGGCAATGCTGTTCGGCAACGTGCTCTCCACCTTCGGCGGCGGACGCTTCACCGTCGGCTGGTCGTTCTCGCGGGTGAGTTGGGTGTTTTCGGGCTGCGCGCTGTTCCTTTACTTCATGGGCCAGTTCGTGCGCCAGCAGCGCCTGCTCGGCAAGACGCGCGACGCGCTGGAGATGCGTGTCGGCGAGCGCACCGCCGACCTCACCAACATGATCTCGCAACGCGACCTGCTGCTGCGCGAAGTGCATCATCGCGTGAAGAACAATTTCCAGGTGATCAACAGCCTGATCAGCTTCGAATCCTCGCACGCCTCCAGCGACGAAACGCGCGACACGCTGCGCAACCTGCACGGCCGCGTCTACGCGCTCGGGCTCGTGCATCAGCGGTTGATGCAGTCGACCGATCTCGCCACCTTCGATATCCGCGCGTTCCTCGACGACCTCTGCGCCAACCTTGCTTCACTGTCTTCCGCCGACACGCGCGGGATCACATTGAGCGCGCACGCAGAGGCGCTGCCGGCCGATCTCGATTTCGCCGGCCCGCTCGGCCTCCTGGTCACAGAACTTGTGACCGCCGCCTTCGAGCGCTTCACGGACGGCGGCAAGGGCGAGATCAAGGTGTCGATCCGCCGCGGCGACGTTGCGCGGCTCGTGCTCACGGTCAGCGACAATGCACCCGTCGACGAGAACGCCGACCACGGCCCGTCACGCATCATGCGTGCGCTGGTCGGCCAGTTGCGCGGCGAGCTCGCGCTGGCGCATGACGGCGGAACCGTCGTCACCGTTGTCATGCCTGATCCGGACGCCTGACGCAGACGTGAAGGGGAACTTGGGAACGGAATACCGATTTCCATAACCCTCTGAAAGCCTTCAACGATCCAGAAAACTCCGCATTCCGGCCGCGAAACTGCACATCCGGCTGCGTATCCCGCGAGTCAGTTCGGGGAGAAATCACGGAGCCATCTGGATGAAACTTCGCCTTGCCGCCGCGCTCTGCGGCGTCTCGACGCTGCTTGCCTTCACGCCTGTGGCGCATGCCCAGAGCGGCATCGCCTCCATCTATTCCGGCGGCCGCACCGCCAACGGCGAACACGCCTCGGCGCGCGGTCTCACCGCCGCCCATCGCAGCCTTCCCTTTGGAACCCGCGTTCGGGTCATCAACCGCAGCAACGGCCGCAGCGTCGTCGTGCGCATCAACGACCGCGGGCCCTTCGTGCGCGGCCGCATCATCGACCTGACGCCGGCCGGCGCGCATGCGCTCGGTTTCTCCGGCCTCGCGCGCGTCGAGGTTCGGCCGCTCGGCTGATCCTCGGCCGGAACTCATCGCCCGGTCGGCTGCTTATCGCTGGAGCTTTTCCGGCTCGCGGCGACCGGGCTGATGATTCAGGACCTCTGGTACAAGAACGCGATCTTCTATTGTCTGTCGGTCGGCACCTACATGGATGCCGACGGCGACGGCATCGGTGACTTCCGCGGCCTGATGCGCCGGCTCGATTATCTGCACGGGCTCGGCATCACCGCCATCTGGCTCATGCCGTTCCAGGGCTCGCCCGGCCGCGACAACGGCTACGACATTTCCGACTACTACAACGTCAATCCGGCCTACGGCACGCTCGGTGACTTCGTCGAGTTCACGCACGCCGCCGAGCAGCGCGGCATCCGCGTCATCATCGATCTCGTCGTCAACCACACCTCTGACCAGCATCCGTGGTTCCAGGACGCGCGGCGCGATCCGAAGTCGAAGCATCGCGACTGGTACGTGTGGTCGAAGACGAAGCCGCCGCATGCCGACGAAGGCATGGTGTTCCCCGGCGTGCAGAAGACGACGTGGACACGCGACAGCGTCGCCAAGGCCTACTATTTCCACCGCTTCTACGATTTCCAGCCCGACCTCAACACCTCGAATCCGGAAGTACAGGCCGAGATCCTGAAGATCATGGGCTTCTGGATCCAGCTCGGCGTGTCGGGCTTCCGCATGGACGCGGTGCCGTTCGTGATCTCGACCAAGGGCGCCGACGTGAAGACGCCCCGCGAGCAATACGACATGCTGCGCAGCCTCCGCGAATTCCTGCAATGGCGCGTCGGCGACAGCATCATCCTCGCCGAAGCCAACGTCCTGCCGAACACCGACCTGCAGTATTTCGGCGACGACGGCGACCGCATGCACATGATGTTCAATTTTCGGGTCAACCAGAACCTGTTCTACGCGCTGGCCGCGCACGATGCGAAGCCCCTGATCAAGGCGATGCAGAAGACCAAGCCGCGGCCCTATAGCGGCCAGTGGGGCATGTTCCTGCGCAATCACGACGAGCTCGATCTCGGGCGTCTCACCGACAGGCAGCGCGAGACGGTGTTCGCCGCATTCGGCCCGAACAAGGACGACCAGCTCTACGACCGCGGCATCCGCCGGCGGCTGGCGCCGATGCTCGGCGGCGACCGCCGCCGCCTCGAGCTCGCCTACAGCCTGATGTTCACGCTGCCCGGCACGCCGGTCGTCCGCTATGGCGACGAACTCGGCATGGGCGACGACCTGTCGCTGCCCGAGCGCACATGCGGCCGCACGCCGATGCAATGGTCGACCGAGCCGCATGGCGGATTCACAAAGAGCCAGAAGCCGATCGTGCCGGTGATCGACGGCGGCCCCTACGGCTACGAGCATGTCAACGCCGCCGAGCAGCGACGCGACCCGAACTCGCTGCTCAACTGGATGGAGCGCATCATCCGCATGCGCAAGGAAGTGCCCGAGGTCGGCTGGGGCGACTTCGAGGCGCTCGACACGGGCGACGACGCGGTGCTCGCGCTGCGCTACGACTGGCGCAACAATTCGGTGCTGTTCCTGCACAATCTCGCGCCCGAGCCGCGCGAGATCGCCTTCGGCGTGCACCTGACGGACGGTCGCGGCGACCTGCTTGTCAATCTGCTCAGCAACGACCACAGCCGCGCTGACGGCCGCCACCGGCACAATGTCTGCCTCGAAGGCTACGGCTATCGCTGGTACCGCGTCGGCGGCCTCGACTACCTGCTCAAGCGCAGCGACATCTAACGGGGCTTCAAGATCAGCCCTTCATTGCCGCGCAGCGTTGCGCCATCGAGCGGGCCGGAACGATCCATCATCGTCGACAGGATGATCTCCGCGCCTGAAACTGACGATGGCAGCGGCTGCGCATCGCCGGAGAGGTTGAGCGCGACGACGAAGCACTCGGCCCCGCGCGCACGTTCGTAGACGAGCGTCGTGTCGCTTACCGCCAGCATGCGGAACGCGCCGCCGCTCAGCGCAGGATGCACGCGTCGAAGCGCAATGAGCGCGCGATAGAGGCAGAGGATCGACTCCGGCTCGCGCTCCAGCACCGCCACGTTCTGCCGGCCATGGTCGCGGTCGAGCGGCAGCCATGGCTTGGCCGCCGTCGTGAACCCGGCGAGCGGCCCGCCGTCCCATTGCATCGGCGTGCGCGATGGATCACGGCCCTGCCCCGGCTCGTTCCTCTCCCACGGATCCTGCGCCGCTTCCGGCGGCACGTCGACGCGCGCGAGCCCGATCTCGTCGCCGTAATACATGGTCGGCGTGCCGCGCAAAGTCAGCAGCAGCATCGCGGCTACGCGCGCCTGCGCGCCGCCGACACGGGCGGCGATGCGCGGCCGGTCGTGATTGCCCAGCACCCAGTTCGGCCAGCCGCCCGCGGGCAGAAGCCGCTCGTAATCCTCGATCGCCCTGGCGATCGCGCGAGCGTCCCACGCCGTCTCCAGAAGCTGGAAGTTGAACGGAAGCTGCGCGCCCTTGAGCTCCTTGCCGTAATAGGTGACCAGCCGCTCGAGCGGCAGGTAGATTTCGCCGATCAGCACGCGCTCGTCGAATTCGTCGAGCACCGCCCGCATCTCGGCGATCACGTCGTGCACTTCGGGCCGGTCGGAATTGTAGAGCTGGATCGTCTTGCCGATCTCCGTGCCCGGCGGCCGCCATGACGGATTGAGCGGGTTGTCGCGCAGCCGCTCGTCCTTGATCAGCAACCAGATGACGTCGACGCGGAAGCCGTCGACGCCACGCCTCAGCCAGAAGCGCAGCGCGTTGTACATGGCGTCGCGCACTTGCCGGTTGCGCCAGTTGAGGTCCGGCTGCTGGCGCAGGAACGAGTGCAGGTACCACTGCCCGGTCGCCGCGTCATACGCCCAGGCCGGCCCGCCGAAATGCGAGATCCAGTTGTTCGGCGGCGCGCCGTCCGCCTTGCCGTCGCGCCAGATGTACCAATCGCGTTTCGGGTTGTCGCGCGACGCTCGGCTCTCGACGAACCACGGATGCCGGTCGGACGTATGGTTCGGCACGAAGTCGAGGATGACCTTCAGCCCGCGCGCATGCGCCTCGGCGACAAGCCCGTCAAAATCGGCGAGCGTGCCGAACAGCGGATCGATGCCGCAATAATCGGCGACGTCGTAACCGAAGTCCGCCATGGGCGACGGATAGACCGGCGAGATCCAGACCGCGTCGACGCCGAGCCCCGCGAGATAGTCGAGCCGCATCCTGATGCCGGCAAGATCGCCGACGCCGTCGCCGTTCGTATCCTGAAAGGAGCGCGGGTAGACCTGGTAAACGATGCCGCGCTGCCACCATCGCGGCTGGTCCTTCTCGGTTTCTTCCACGAGCCCGCTCCTTGCCTCGCGCCGCCCGCCTGTCTAAACGCGCCTCGCGACGTTCCAACGACGCAGCCACCATATGGTGCCATCGCGTGTTGGCGGTGATCCGGAAACCGGGGCGCAGCGTAGAACAGGGTCATGACCACGATCGTCTGGTTTCGGCAGGATCTGCGCATCGGCGATAACCCCGCGCTCGCGGCGGCGGGCAAGCACGGCCCCGTCGTGCCGCTCTACATTCTCGACGAGGAGGGCCGCCGTCCGCTCGGCGCAGCCAGCCGCTGGTGGCTGCACCACAGCCTGACCGCGCTGGAGGAGAACCTTGGCGGTCTCGTGCTCCGGCGCGGCGATCCGGCAAAAGCCCTGCTCGAGATCGCGAAAACGGCCGGCGCCGATCGGATCGTGTGGAATCGCTGCCACGAGCCGGACGCGATCGCGCGCGACGAGGCCGTCGTCGACGCGCTTGCCGCGCGCGGCATCGCCGTCGAAGGCTTCAACGGCAACCTGCTGCACGAACCGACCGAGGTGAAGACCAAGACCGGCGGCCCGTTCAAGGTCTACACGCCGTTCTGGCGCGCATGCCGGGCGCGGCAGGTCGCACCTCCACAACGCGCCGCACAGCCGAACGTCCGAATCCAGGGGATCGTGACCGACACGCTGGCCTCCTGGAAGCTGCTGCCGACGAAACCGAACTGGGCGGCCGGCTGGAGCAAATATTGGACGCCCGGAGAAAAAGGTGCGCATGCGCGACTCGACGCCTTCGTGCGCTCCGACCTCAAGGATTACGCCACCGCGCGCGACCGCATGGCCGGGCGCAACACGTCGCTCCTGTCGCCGCACCTGCACTTCGGCGAAATCTCGCCGCGGCAGGTCTTCGCGCGTATTGCGATGGCCGGCGACCGGCCGGGCATCTCGCAGGCTGCGGCGAAGTTCGAGGCCGAGCTCGGCTGGCGCGAGTTCTGCGCGCATCTTCTCTATCATTTCCCGACGATCGCCACCGACAACTGGCGCACGGAGTTCGATAAATTTCCGTGGCAGCGTAGCGCCGCGCATCTGAAGGCCTGGCAGCGCGGCAGGACCGGCTATCCGATGGTCGACGCCGGCATGCGCGAGCTCTGGACGACCGGCTGGATGCACAACCGCGTCCGCATGATCGTGGCGTCCTTCCTCGTGAAACACCTGCGAATGCACTGGCGCGACGGCGAAGCCTGGTTCTGGGACACGCTGGTCGACGCCGACCTCGCCAACAATGCCGGCAACTGGCAATGGGTCGCCGGCAGCGGCGCCGACGCATCGCCCTATTTCCGCATCTTCAATCCGATGATCCAGGGCGAGAAGTTCGATCCCGACGGCGCCTATGTGCGGCGCTGGTGTCCCGAATTGAAAAACCTCCCGGACAAATTCATTCACGCGCCGTTCGACGCCGGCGCCGACGTGCTCGAGAACGCGGGCATCAAGCTCGGCCGCGATTATCCGAAGCCGGTCGTCGATCACGCGGAAGCACGCGAAGCGGCACTCGCCGCCTATAAAAAGATCACGCGCTGAACCGGCGCGGAACATGAACACATATTCACAGGAACAAATCTAACGAAAGGCGCGTTCGCGTCCGTCGAAGCGTTCGGCATGAGCCGGGCGCGGGAATGTATTGTCTAGGAGGACAGACATGAAACGCATGCTTCTTTTGAGCAGCGCAGTGATTGCGCTAAGTTTGGGACTGGCGCCGGCCATGGCGCAGCAGGACCGCACCGACAGCAAGGTGAAGCACGAGCCGGCTGCAACCGAGCAGCACGACAGCAATTCCAGCAAGCACACCACCGCGACCAAGGACGAGACCGGCGCGGCGAAGACTACCGGCCAGTCCGACAAGGCCAAGGCGGCGGAGACCGACAAGGCGAAGTCAGGCGCCGACAACGCCAAGGCGCCCGAGAAAGCCGCCGGCAGCGAGAAGTCCCCGGCGCAGCCGAAGGCCGCCGAGGAGCAGACCAAGAAGCCCGCGACCGATGCGGCGACCAACAAGGCGAACACCGCCGAGCCGTCCAAGAACGCCCAGCAGAACAGCACCCGTTCGCCCGACGCGCAGAAGTCGACCCAGTCGAACGAGCCGAGCCGGAATGCCCCGGCCAACGCCAAGGCAAACGACAGCGCCAAGGACGCCAACCGCAACGCTCAGACGAACGAGCCGAACCGCAATGCGGCTACCGCCAACACTGCCGAGCCCAAGGCGCGCATCTCGGCCTCACTCGACCCGCAGAAGAAGTCGCGCGTGACCACGGCGTTCGAGAAGGTGAACGTGCGCCCGGTCACGAACGTGAACTTTTCGGTGTCGGTCGGCGTGGCCGTGCCGCGCACCATAGAGGTGCATCCGGTGCCGACGACGATCGTCGAGATCGTGCCGCAGTATCGCGGCTATGACTTCTTCGTCGTCCGCGACGAAATCGTCATCGTCGAGCCGCGCACGCACAAGATCGTCGACGTGATCGAGCACGGCCCGTCGCGCTCGCGCGCCGAGACGACGACCACCGTGCGCAAGCCGCAGCTTTCGGCGCATCAGCGCGAGATCATCCGCCGTCACGCCACATCGCGGCGTACGACGACGACCACGACGGGCGTCGCGCCGCGCACGACGACCTCGGTAACGGTCGGCCAGCGGCTGCCCGACTCGGTCGAGATCGAGAGCTTCCCCGAGGAGGTCTATCGCGAAGTCCCGGCGGTGCGCGAGTATCGCTACATCGAGCGCGGCGACGACATGTACCTCGTCGATCCGTCGAGCCGCGAGGTGATCGAGGAAGTGCGGTAGAGCGGGATAACCACGTCCATGTGGGAGGGGCGGCCGCAGGGCCGCCCCTTTCGCTTGCGCCCGCGCCCATGACGGGACGCTGCTCCCATGCTAAAGACCCGGCGCTTTCGCTTTTTTGCCGGGACCCATGTCGCAGACCCCTACCCTTTCTTCCTTCCGCCGCGTCGTCGTGAAGGTCGGCTCGTCGCTGCTGGTCGATCACGCGGCCGGCGGGCTCAAGCGCGACTGGCTCGAAGGCCTCGCGGACGACATCGCGACCCTTCACAAGGACGGGCGCGACGTGCTGGTCGTGTCGTCCGGGGCGATCGCGCTCGGCCGGGCCGTGCTCGGCCTGCCGCGCGGGCCGCTCAAGCTCGAGGAGGCCCAGGGAGCCGCCGCCGTCGGGCAGATCGCGCTGGCGCGCGCCTGGTCCGAGGTGCTGGACCAGCACGACATGACCGCGGGCCAGGTGCTGGTCACGCTCCAGGACACCGAGGAGCGCCGCCGCTATCTCAACGCCCGCTCCACCATCGACAAGCTGGTCGAGTGGCGCGCCGTCCCCGTGGTCAACGAGAACGACACGGTCGCCACCTCGGAAATCCGCTACGGCGACAATGACCGCCTCGCCGCGCGCGTCGCGACCATGGTCAGCGCCGACCTGCTCGTGCTGCTGTCCGATATTGACGGCCTCTACGACAAGCCGCCGGCGCCCGGCAACGATGCGAAGCTCGTGCCCGTCGTCGCGCGCATCACGCCCGAGATCGAGGCCATGGCCGGCGTCTCGGCGTCGGAATTGTCGCGCGGCGGCATGGTCACCAAGATCGAGGCCGGCAAGATCGCGACCACCGGCGGCACGCACATGGTGATCGCGTCGGGCCGCGTGCAGAACCCGCTCAAGCGCATCGCCGAGGGCGCGCCGTGCACCTGGTTCCTGACGCCGGCCAATCCCGTCACCGCGCGCAAGAAATGGATCGCCGGCTCGCTCGAGCCGCGCGGCGCCGTGCACATCGACGCCGGCGCGGTGCGCGCGCTGCGCGGCGGCGCCAGCCTGCTGCCCGCGGGCGTGGTCAAGGTCGAGGGCGCCTTCGGCCGCGGCGACGCGGTTGTCGTGCGCGGACCGGACGGCGCCGAGATCGGCCGCGGCCTCGTCGCCTATGACGCCGACGACGCCGAGAAGATCAGGGGCCGCTCGTCGGCCGACGTACTTTCAATTCTAGGTTTCACCGGCCGCACCGCGATGATCCACCGCGACGACCTCGCTTTGGCCGGCGAATAACCCCGGAACCAATGCGGCGTATCGCGCATTACTCTGGTGCGACGCGACGCTGATACGGACCTGAGCACAAGGCGACCAACGGTCGCCCGTCAACCCCGGCCTTCTCCAGGAGGTCGGGGTTTTCGTTTAAATTGTTCATCCGTAGCGGCAATTTGGCTCACGCGACGTTTTGGCCAATGGCGCGCCGGCGCGGCCCCGGGTCATAACCCGCCGATAAGCGACACGGCCGGTTGGGGCGATTGCTCATCCCTGATCCCCACCCCCGGTCGGCCGGCGGCGCGTGAGCGCCGTAACCCAACTACCCCCGGAGGGCCCTGACGGGCCCTCTTTTTTTGTCCGGTTGGAAGAGGTCAGTCGCGGCGGGAGCGGCGGCGGCGCGGCAGGGCCTCGCCGGCGACGATGGTCGGCAGTTCGGGCAGGCGGACCTTGGTGCCGTCGGGGAATTCAAGGTGGCGCACATAGACCGGTGGCCGGCCCTTCCGCGCCCGGGCCTCGACCACGAATTTCGTGCCCACCGGGAAACGGCTGGGCAGACGGCTGGCTGTCGGCGTCATGGAACCCTCCTCCTTTCCTTCACCCTGGAGGCCCAACGTTTCGGTCAATTGACGCGTTCGACCCGGCTACCGCCTTATCCACGCTATCCCCAGTTACCATGGGAGCCATGCCGCCCTCCGGGCCATCTCCCGTCAGGAACCCCGGCGTGATAGGAAGGCCGCTTAATTCGCGTAAACGAGCCCGTGCCGGATGACTGCGCCGCTGAAAAGCATTGAAGGGACTGGCGATATCGCTGCGACCATGGCCGAGATCGGCCGCCGGGCGCGTGCGGCCGCGCGTGTCCTGGCGCTGGCGCCGACGGCGCAGAAGGACCGGGCGCTGGCCGCGATGGCCAAGGCCATCCGGGCCGCCACGGCACGCATTCTCGCCGCCAATGCCGAAGACCTTGCCGAGGCCCGTAAGGCCGGCGCGACCGTCGCCTTCGTCGACAGGCTGACCCTGACCGAAGCCCGCATCGAGGCCATCGCCGCCGGCATCGAAGTCGTGCAGGACCTGAAGGACCCGGTCGGCGCCGTGATCGACGGCTGGACCCGGCCGAACGGCCTTTCCATCGAACGCGTGCGCGTGCCGCTCGGCGTCATCGGCATAATCTACGAAAGCCGCCCGAACGTGACCGCCGACGCCGGCGCGCTGTCGCTCAAATCCGGCAATGCCGCGATCCTGCGCGGCGGCTCGGACTCGACGCGCTCCTCGCGCGCGATTCACGCCGCTCTCGAACAGGGCCTCGTCGAGGCGGGGCTTCCCGCCGCGGCGATCCAGCTCGTGTCGACGCGCGATCGCGCCGCGGTCGGCCTCATGCTCGGCGGCCTCGACGGCAATATCGACGTCATCGTGCCGCGCGGCGGAAAAAGCCTCGTCGCGCGCGTGCAGACGGAAGCGCGCGTGCCGGTGTTCGCGCATCTCGAAGGCAACTGCCACGTCTATGTCGACGGCGAAGCGTCGCTCGACATGGCGAAGACGATCGTGCTCAACGCCAAGATGCGGCGCCCCGGCGTCTGCGGCGCGGCCGAGACGCTGCTGGTCGACCGCGCCTGCGCCGCGACGCATCTGAAGCCGCTGGTGCAGATGCTGCTCGACGCGCCCTGCGAGGTGCGCGGCGACGAGGCGGCGCGCGCCGCCGACGCGCGCGTCAAGACGGCGACCGAGGAAGACTGGGCGACCGAATATCTCGACGCCATCATCGCCGTGCGCGTCGTCGACGGCGTGCAAGGGGCCATCGACCACATCGAATCGCACGGCTCGCATCACACCGACGCCATCGTGACGGACGATGCCGCGACGGCCGATAAATTCCTCGCGCAGGTCGACTCGGCGATCGTGCTGCACAATGCCTCGACGCAATTCGCCGACGGCAGCGAGTTCGGCTTCGGCGCCGAGATTGGCATCGCCACCGGACGCCTGCACGCGCGCGGGCCGGTCGGCGTCGATCAGCTCACGACGTTCAAATACCGCATCCGCGGAAACGGTCAGATCCGGCCGTGAACCCGCAGGCTCTCGATCGCGCCGAGCGCATCCTCCCGCCCCATGCGCCCGGCATGAGGATCGGTCTGTTCGGCGGCACGTTCGACCCGCCACATCAGGCGCATCTGGCCGCCAGCCTGCTGGCGATGAAGCGGCTGCGGCTCGACCGCGTCTGGTGGCTCGTCACGCCGGGCAACCCGCTCAAGAACACGTCCGGCCTCGCGCCGCTCGCCGAGCGCCTCGCCGCGGCGCGCGCGCTGACGCATCATCCGCGCATCGACGTCACCGGCCTCGAAGCCGCGATCAAGACGCGTTTCACCTACGACACGATCTGCTGGCTGATTGATCGCTGTCCCGGCGTCCGCTTCGTCTGGATCATGGGCGCCGACAACCTGCGCAGCTTCCATCGCTGGCAGAAGTGGCGGGAGATCGCGCGGCTGGTGCCGATCGCGGTCATCGATCGGCTCGGCCCCAGCCTCTACGCCGCCGCCAGCCCGGCCGGGCAGGCGCTCAGCGGCGCCCGCCTGCCGGAATGGGCGGCGGCCAGCCTCGCCGACCGCAAGGCGCCCGCCTGGACCTTCCTGCACGGGTTGAAATCGCCGCTGTCGTCGACGGCGCTGCGCGCACGGCGCGGAAAACCCGGTTCCACGACGCCTCCGGGCGGCGGGGGTTGATCAGCCCTGCCACTGGCACAGCGGTCGCGCGGTCGTTATCTTTCCGATGTATGGTCGGTTCGTTCGAACCGCAGAATGGCATGAAAGGACAAGCACCCCTGCCGACATCTGCCCTGTCTCGGACGCCCAAGAAGAAGGCGGCCGAAGCCGCGTCATCCGGCGCCAGTGCGCCGCAGACGCTCCGTATCGTCCTCGCGAGCCTGGACAACATGAAGGCCGAGGACACCGTCAGCATCGACATCACCGGCAAATCCTCGATCGGCGACCACATGGTCGTGACCAGCGGACGTTCGCAGCGTCACGTCGCGTCGATCGCCGACGAAGTCGTCAAGGACCTGCACAAGGCCGGCGTCACGCGTGTGCGCGTCGAGGGCCAGCGTGTCGGCGACTGGGTGCTGATCGACGCCGGCGACGTGATCGTGCACGTCTTCCGCCCGGAAATCCGCATCTTCTACAATCTCGAGAAGATGTGGTCGGGACGCGCCGGCGACGCACGCCCGGCGAACTGATAAACAGGCGGCGCGATGCGTATCGTCGTGGCCGCCATCGGACGCCTGAAGCAGGGTCCGGAAACCGAACTCGCCGAGCGCTACCGCAAGCGCGCGGCGCAGACCGGCCGCGGCCTCGGCTGGCGTGACGTCGAGATCATCGAAATCCGCGAGAGCCGTGCCGACGATGCCGGCAAGCGCATGATCGAGGAATCGATCGCGCTGGCCAACATCATCCCGCAAGGCGCGGCGGTCGTGCTGCTCGATCCGCGCGGCGACAATCTCGACAGCGGCGGGCTTGCCAACCAGCTCTCGCAATGGCGGGGCGCCGCCAAGCCGGCCGTCGTCTTCATCATCGGCGGACCGGACGGGCTCGCCGCCAGCCTGTCCGACAAGGCTGGCGTGAAGCTGGCCTTCGGAACCGCCACCTGGCCGCATCAGCTCGTGCGCGTGATGCTGATGGAGCAGATCTACCGCGCCGCCACGATCCTCACCGGACATCCCTACCATCGGGCGTGAACCTCGTCCGGCAGTGACGGCGAATTTACGCGCGGCGGCCTCATTTGGTCGTAATCGGCAGGCACGAAGCCGCCCACAGGAGGCCTTGCCCTCCGGCGACCCGGGCGTAACCTTGCCGCGATGATTTCCCCTGGATTTGGCCGTTTGAACGCCCGCGCCGCACTGTTCGCGGGGCTTTGCCTCGCGCTGCCCGCGGCCGCTTCGGCGCAGCCTGCCGCCAAGCCCGCGCAATCGCAGGGCAGCGACAAGACCGACGTTCTCAAGCAGCGCGACGACGAGCTCAAGGCACTGCGCGAACAGCAGCAGAAGTCGACCGCGGCCGAGAGCGAGATCAAGCGCCAGATCGAGGAGATCGGCAATGACCGCCGCAAGCTCAACCAGGCGCTGATCGACAGCGCGGCGAAACTGCGCGAGGTCGAGACCAAGGTCTCCGACACCGAGACGCGCCTGAAGCCGCTCGACGCGCAGGAAGCGACGATCCGCACCTCGCTCGAAGGCCGGCGCAGCGCCATCGGCGAAGTGCTGGCGGCGCTCAAGCGCATCGGCCGGCGCCCGCCGCCGGCGCTGATCGCAAGTCCCGAAGACGCGCTGCACGCCGTGCGCACCGCAATGGTGCTCGGCGCGGTGCTGCCGGAGATGCGCGACCAGGTCGCCGACCTGGCGAAGGACCTGAACAACCTGCTCACGGTGCGCAAGAAGATCGACGACGAGCGCGACACGCTGAAGAAGCAGCTCGCCTCACTCGGCGACGAGCGCACGCGCATGAGCGCGCTCATTGACGAACGTCAGAAACAGCAGGCTGAGCGCGAGAAGGCGCTGGCCGACGAGCGCACGCGCGCCGCCGATCTGGCCAAGCAGGCCGGCACTCTCAAGGATTTGATCGCGAAGCTCGAGCAGGGCCTCGACCCGGCGACCCGCGCGGCGCGCGAAGCCGCGCGCGGCGAAACGCGCCCATTGGCGGCGTTGCAGGACCCCGGACGCATGGCGCCGGCAGTGGCTTTCGCCTCGCTGCGCGGACGCGTTCCGGTCCCGGTTAACGGCGTCAAATTGAAGGTTTTCGGGGATTCGGACGGCACCGGAGGCTCGGAAAAGGGCGTCTCCATCGCCACCCGCGCCGCGGCGCAGGTTACCGCCCCCGCCGACGGCTGGGTCGTTTACGCAGGACCTTTCCGTTCATATGGCCAACTCTTGATCCTGAATGTCGGCGGCGGCTATCATGTCTTGCTCGCTGGGATGGATCGGATATCAGTCGATCTGGGGCAGTTCGTACTGACTGGAGAACCCGTAGCGGTGATGGGAAATGGCTCCCATATCGCCGCCATCCTCGCGACAGGTTCCTCCCAACCGGTGCTGTACGTCGAGTTGAGAAAAGACGGGACTCCCGTCGATCCGGGCCCATGGTGGGCGTCTGGAGAAGGCGAAAAGGTTCGCGGATGATGCGCAAGACCTCTCTGGTACTCCTCGGCGCGGCGTCGGGAGCGGCACTCACGCTGCTCGCAGTGCAGCCGCACATGGTGCTGGTCGGCGCCAAGGCGCAGGCCGCCGCCTCCGATACGTATCGGCAGCTCAACCTGTTCGGCGACGTGTTCGAGCGCGTCCGCGCCGACTACGTCGAGAAGCCCGAGGACTCCAAGCTGATTGAGTCCGCGATCAACGGCATGCTCACGGGTCTCGACCCGCACTCGAGCTACATGGACGCCAAGAGCTTCCGCGACATGCAGGTGCAGACGCGCGGCGAGTTCGGCGGCCTCGGCATCGAAGTGACGATGGAAGAGGGCCTGATCAAGGTCGTCTCGCCGATCGACGACACGCCGGCCTCGAAGGCGGGCGTGCTCGCCAACGACATCATCACCAAGCTCGACGACGACCAGGTCCAGGGCCTGACGCTCAACCAGGCCGTCGAGAAGATGCGCGGTCCGGTGAACACCAAGATCAAGCTCACCATCATGCGCAAGGGCGTCGACAAGCCGCTCGAAATCTCGATCAACCGCGACGTCATCCGCGTGCGCTCGGCGCGCTGGCACGTCGAAGGCGAGGACGTCGGCTACATCCGCCTGACGCAGTTCAACGAGCAGACCACCGAAGGCCTGAAGAAGGGCATCGCCGAGATCCAGTCGAAGGTGCCGGAAGACAAGCTCAAGGGCTACATCCTCGACCTGCGCAACAATCCGGGCGGCCTGCTCGATCAGGCGATCTCGGTCGCCGACGCGTTCCTCCAGAAGGGCGAGATCGTGTCGACGCGCGGCCGCAACGCCGACGAGACGCAGCGCTTCAACGCGCGCGCGGGCGACCTCGTGAAGGGCAAGCCGGTCATCGTGCTGGTCAATGGCGGCTCGGCTTCGGCTTCCGAAATCGTCGCCGGCGCGTTGCAGGACCACAAGCGCGCGACCATCCTCGGCACGCGCTCCTTCGGCAAGGGCTCGGTGCAGACCATCATCCCGCTCGGCTCGGGCAATGGCGCGCTGCGGCTGACCACGGCGCGCTACTACACGCCGTCGGGCCGCTCGATCCAGGCCAAGGGCATCACCCCGGACATCGAGGTGCTGCAGGAGGTTCCGGACGATCTGAAGAACCGCACCGACACCAAGGGCGAGGCCTCGCTGCGCGGCCACCTCAAGGGCGACGCCGGCAAGGAACAGACGGGCTCGCAGTCCTACGTGCCGCCGGATCCGAAGGACGACAAGGCGCTGCACGCGGCCGACGACCTGCTGCGCGGCGTCCAGGTCAATTCGGCCTTCCCGCCGAACCCGAAGACCCCGATCCCGAACTGAGCCTCGCGCCGGTTCCAATTGTTCAGGGGCGGCCCCAGGGCCGCCCCTTTTCGTTATCCGGCCGGCTTTTAGCCGGCCTTGATCGGCCGCGTGATAGAATCCGGCGATGATTCGCAAGGGCCGCGCCTGTGCCGCCGGATGAACTGAACGCACCCCTCGGCCAGGACAAGGACAAGCACGCGACGGCCAAGCCGCGCCGTTTCGGCGCGCCGCAGCTGCTCGCCGGACTGCTCGCGCTGTCCGGCCTGATGGTTGCGGGCTGGGCGATGCTGGTCAACGACCCGCTCGGCGGCGAGCCGGTCGCGGTGGTCTCGACCAAGGCGAAGCCCGGCGAGCGGCCGGCCGCTGCGGCCGCGAACGGCGAGCATCGCGACGGCACGGCGCCGGCGGCCGCCTCCGCCGACGTGAAGATCCCGCCCGTCGCCGCCGGCAGCAACACCGTCACCATCATCGACGGCTCCTCCGGCAAGCGGCAGGAGGTGGTCGTCCCCGGCAAGCCGGATGCGAAGCCGAAGCCGGACCAGCATTCCTCGCTCGCGCCGATCGACCGCAAGCTGCTCGAGACGACGCGGCACGGCGCCATCCCCGTCGTCGCCAAGGACGGCGCGCGCGCCGCCACCGCCTATGCGCAGCCGCGCGACCTGCCGGCGACGAAGAAGGATTTGCCGCGTATTGCCGTTGTCGTCGGCGGCGTCGGCATCAGCGCCGCCGGCACCGCCGACGCCGCCACCATGCTGCCGCCGCCCGTCACCTTCGCGCTGTCGCCTTACGGCGCCGACCTCGGCAAGCTCGCCGAGCGCGCGCGGGGCGAAGGCCATGAACTGCTGCTCCAGCTGCCGATGGAGCCGTTCGACTATCCCGACAACGATCCCGGCCCGCAGACGCTGCTGACCTCGCTGCCGATGGAGCAGAACATCGACCGGCTGCACTGGGTGATGAGCCGCTTCCAGGGTTACGTCGGCGTCGTCAGCGCGATGGGCGCGCGCTTCACAGCGTCCGAGCAGGCGCTGAAGCCGGTCATCGCCGACGCCGCCAAGCGCGGGCTGATCTACGTCGACGACGGCGCCTCGACGCGCTCGATCGCCGGCCAGATCGCCGGGGCGCAGAACATGCCCTTCGCCAAGGCCGACGTCGTCATCGACGCCGTGCCGACGCCGACCGAAATCGACCATGCGCTGAACCGCCTCGAAATGGCGGCGCGGCAGAACGGCAGCGCCGTCGGCCTTGCCTCCGCGCAGCCGGCGACGATCGAGCGCATCTCGGCCTGGGCGAAGAAGGTCGAGGACCGCGGCTTCGTGCTGGTGCCGATCAGCATGGTGGCCTTGAAGGCGAAGTCGTCCTAGGGTCCCGCGCACTTCACGCGCTCCAGGACCACGCATGACGCCGTACGAATCCCTGCCCTACCGCCCCTGCGCCGGCATCATGGTGATCAATACCTATGGCCTCGTCTTCGTCGGCCGCCGCGCCGGCGGCCCCGAGCACGTCGATCGCGATCATGTCTGGCAGATGCCGCAGGGCGGCATCGACGAGGGCGAGGATCCGTACAAGGCGGCGCTGCGCGAACTCTACGAAGAGACGAACATCACCTCGGTCGAGAAGCTCGGCGAGATGCCTGGCTGGCTTGCCTACGACATTCCGCGCGAGATTATCGGCGAAGCGTGGGGTGGCAAGTACAAGGGCCAGAAGCAGAAGTGGTACGCGCTGCGCTTCACGGGCGAAGACCGCGAGATCAACATCACCGCGCCCGGCGGCGGTCACCACACGCCGGAGTTCATCGACTGGCGCTGGGTGTCGATGGGCGACCTGCCCGACCTCGTCGTGCCGTTCAAGCGCGACACCTACGAACAGGTGGTGAAGGCGTTCGCGGGATTGGCGGCATAGCGGGATGTGTCATTGCCCGCGCAAGCGGGCAATCCAGTAATCCCGAAAGTCGAATTGATGAGAGGACCGCGACTACTGGATGCCCCGCTTTCGCGGGGCATGACAGTCTCGGGTCAGTGCATCGCGGTGCCGGTCAGGTGCCGGTGCACGGTCTTGTAGTGGTCGAGGCGGGTGATGAGCTTGTCGAGCTCGGAGCCGGCCTCGGTCTTGGCGACGCGCTGCTCGAGCTCGCCGATGCGGCTCTCGATCATCGCCGGATCGATCGACGCGGCGTCCTCGGCGACCTCGGCCAATATGGTGAGCCCCGTCGCCGACACCTCGGCGAATCCGCCGAGCACGACGATACGGGTCTGGCCGCCCGCCGCGTGCACCGTCACGATGCCCGGCCGCAGCGTCGCCACGGTCGGCGCGTGCCCTTCGAGCACGCCGAAGTCGCCTTCGGCGCCGGGCACGTCCACCTGATTGACGTCGCCGGAGAAGAGCAGCTTCGCAGGCGAGACGAGTTCGAAATGCAGCGCCATTGGGAGATGCCTTACGCCGCCTCGGCCGCGAGCTTCTTGCCCTTCTCGACCGCCTCTTCGATGGTGCCGACCATGTAGAAGGCGGCCTCCGGGAGATGGTCGTACTTGCCGTCGACCAGGCCCTTGAAGCCCTTGATGGTGTCGGCGAGGTCGACGAGCTTGCCGGGCGAGCCGGTGAACACTTCGGCGACGAAGAACGGCTGCGACAGGAAGCGCTCGATCTTGCGCGCGCGCGACACGGTCGTCTTGTCCTCTTCCGAGAGCTCGTCCATGCCCAGGATGGCGATGATGTCCTGGAGCGCCTTGTAGCGCTGGAGGATCTGCTGCACCTGGCGGGCGACCGCGTAGTGCTCATCGCCGACGATCATCGGCGACAGCATGCGCGAGGTCGAGTCGAGCGGGTCCACCGCCGGATAGATGCCCTTGGCGGCGATGTCGCGCGACAGCACGGTGGTGGCGTCAAGGTGCGCGAACGAGGTCGCCGGCGCCGGGTCGGTCAGGTCGTCGGCCGGCACGTAAATGGCCTGCACCGAGGTGACCGAGCCCTTCGTCGTCGTGGTGATGCGCTCCTGCAGCGCGCCCATGTCGGTCGCGAGCGTCGGCTGATAACCCACCGCCGAAGGAATACGGCCGAGCAGCGCCGACACTTCGGAGCCTGCCTGCGTGAAGCGGAAGATGTTGTCGACGAAGAACAGCACGTCCTGGCCCTGGTCGCGGAAGTGCTCGGCGACGGTCAGGCCGGTGAGGCCGACGCGGGCGCGGGCGCCCGGCGGCTCGTTCATCTGGCCGTAAACCAGCGCACACTTCGAGCCCTTCACGTCGCCCTTCTTCGGGTCCTTGTTGACGCCCGACTCGATCATCTCGTGATAGAGGTCGTTGCCTTCGCGCGTACGCTCGCCGACGCCGGCGAACACGGAGTAGCCGCCGTGCGCCTTCGCGACGTTGTTGATGAGCTCCATGATCAGCACGGTCTTGCCGACGCCGGCGCCGCCGAACAGGCCGATCTTGCCGCCCTTGGCGTAAGGCGCGAGCAGGTCGACGACCTTGATGCCGGTGACGAGGATCTGCGCTTCGGTCGACTGCTCGACGTAAGCCGGCGCTTCCTGGTGGATCGCGCGCTTGGTCGTGGTCGGGACCGGGCCGGCCTCGTCGACGGGGTCGCCGACGACGTTGATGATGCGGCCGAGCGTCTCGTCGCCGACCGGCACCGAGATCGGCGCGCCGGTGTCGGCGACCTGCTG
>JBQCFB010000327.1:0-5961 GCA_051959715.1 Pseudolabrys sp. | reverse complement strand
GAAATGCAGTGCGCTTCGATTCGCGATGCGCACTGAAGCGACACCGCCATGATCTCATGGCTAGGAGGGCAGCAAATGGCTAAACGTCGTAAGAAGGCAGCGGCGAAGAAGAAGACGGCGAAGAAGGGCCGGAAGAAGAGGGTCTAGTCGACTCCACTTCTTGATCTTCTCGCTGCTCTGCAGTGTTGAAGATTGCGTCATACGGGCCGGTGGCGGCCACGGGGATGCTAGCGTGACGCGGCACGTCGCGGCGCCCCGGTTCCGGATGACACTTCAGGGCGTCGGCGAGACAGAGGCTCTCGCCGACGCCCTCGGCTTTTCAGGAGGACGCGTCCCGCGCAATCGAAGCCGCAGGTGACGCCGGCGCTCAGCCGCCAGCCTTCAGGCGCTTGTTGCAGGCGCTCCAGAACTTCGGCCAGGTCGTTCCTTTCTCGACCTTCCCGGCGGCCTTGGCTGCCTTCCATTCCGCCCCGCACTTTTTCTGCCGCTCGTGCATGGCCTGCATTCCGGCCGATTGCGGCTTCTTGGGCTTGGCGGTCGTGGTCGTTGCGGCAGGCGCAGATTGTGCCGCCGCGCTCAGAGTGACGATCGGAAGCGATGCGGCGACGAGGCCGGCGGCGAGCGCAGCAGCCAGAAATCGGTTCGGCATGATCCTCTCCCTCAGGTTTTTCAGGCACTTTGCGGGCTACAACCCGAACCTCCAGTGTAACTACCTCCGATTGCATCGGTAAAGCCTCGTGCGGCCGGGGTAGGGCACGCCGTTGCGCCTGGCCTCGGGCCCGGCGGAAGATGAGGAAATTGAGGTCAGCAGGAGCGGGGCGATGGCGCGCAAGGCAGTGAAGCGGGCGGCAAAGGGCGCGCGGGCGAAAGCCGGGCCGGCGCGCAAGGCGGCGCAGAAGGCACCCAAGCCCATCGAACTCCATTACTGGCCGACGCCGAACGGCTTCAAGGTCTCCATCATGCTCGAGGAGTGCCGGCTGCCCTACAGCATGATCCCGGTGAACATCTCGAAGGGCGAGCAGTTCAATCCCGGCTTCCTCAGGATCGCGCCGAACAACCGGATGCCGGCGATCGTCGACCCGCAAGGGCCGGGCAACCGGCCGATCTCGATCTTCGAATCCGGCGCGATCCTCCAATATCTCGGCCGCAAGACCGGCAAGTTCTATCCCGCCGACGAGCGCAGCCGCGTCGAGGTCGACCAGTGGCTGTTCTGGCAGATGTGCGGGCTGGGGCCGATGGCGGGCCAGCTCAACCACTTCAAGCACTATGCGCGCGAGAACCTGCCTTACGCGATCAAGCGCTACGAGGACGAGGTGAACCGGCTCTATGGCGTGATGAACACCCGGCTCGCCGACCGCGACTTCCTGGCCGGCCGTTATTCGATCGCCGACATGGCGTGCGTCGGCTGGGTCAATCTGTGGAAGCGGCAGGGCCAGACCATTGACGACTTCCCGCATCTCAAGCGCTGGCTCGAGACCGTGAAGGCGCGCCCGGCCGTGCAGAAGGGCATGGCGCTGGGCATGGAACTGCGCCAGGGCGTCGACATGAAGGATCCGAAGGTGCAGTCGGTTCTGTTTGGGCAGCGCGCAAGGGCGGGCTGACCGGGCGCCACTCGTGTCCCGGCCGGGGGACGGGCGGGCGATCCCGCGCGACGTCCCCACGGACCGCATGGCCGCACGGGGGCGCCGGAAGCGCCTGTGCCGGTGGTTAGCCGGCGCTGAATGCGCGCGGTTAGCGAATTCTCACCGCCGGCGCTCCCAATGCGATTTGCCGCACAACGGAGCTGTTTTGCGGTGTTGTGGACCCGCAGCACTTTCGCGTTCACGTTCGATTCATCGCGACACTTAAACTGCCATTCAAATTTGCACCCCAAGATCGCGCTTGTCCGTTGACGCGGACACAGGGACAAGGCGCGGCCATTGCCGATGGGGATCGGTTCGCCGCGCGCACAAAAAACGGGAGGCCGTCATGGCTGACGCGGGACTTGCGGGTGCCTATCGCGCCGAGGCGTCGAACGCGGACGAGTGTTTCGCGCTCGGCATGATCCATTCGGCCGGCGCGGGTGTCGCCGTCGACCTCGTGCAGGCGCATAAGTGGTTCAACATTGCCGCCATGCGCGGGCACGGCGATGCGGCGCGGCTGCGCCGCGAGATCGCCGAGCAGATGAGCGACAGCGAGATCGGCTCGGCGCAGCGCGCCGCGCGCGATTGGCTGCGCGCCAATCCGCAGCCAATGCAGCCGGTCCGGTCGATCGAGACGCGCATCGCCGCCTGAGCGACCGCCGGGCGGCTCTGCCGTGCCTGTGGTTCCGCTTAAGGCTTGAGAGCGCGCGCAATTCGCCGCCGCAGCGCATGGCGATCACCGGCTGCCGCGCGCCTTGCTATTGCCGGGCGCGTGAGGCATATCCGCCGCACGCGGAGACGTGGCCGAGTGGCTGAAGGCGGCGGTTTGCTAAACCGTTATACGCTTGTAAAGGCGTATCGAGGGTTCGAATCCCTCCGTCTCCGCCAGAACTAACCCCCAAGACAATCAGAACGCCGTCGCGCGCCATCGCGGGCGGTTCCGTGACGACGTCCGGATGCGGGAAGGATGCGCGCTTGGCGCGGGCGAGGGCATGACTCGTCGCGCCGGGGCGAGGTGACGCCGCCAGCGCAGGGTTCGTACGGCGCGCCTCGGGCGACCGCCGGTTATTGCTCGGTCGCTCGCGCGGCGGGGACCGTCGTGACCGTCACCGAAATGGTATCGTCGCCACACTCGAGCGCCACGCCGGCTTCTCGCATGATTGCCTCGATCGCGAGCGCCGTGCTGCGCCGCGGCTCGGTGTGGCCGAGCTCGAGGCGGTTGATGGCGCGTTGCGTCATGCCGAGGTGCCGCGCGAGGTCGCACTGGCTCCAGCCCAGCGCCGCGCGCCCCATGCGGACGCAGGCGGCGAACTGGAGACGTTGCAGCCGCTCGGCCGAGGCCGTGGTGAAGCAGGAATCGCCCGCGCGATCGTCGCGCAGGACTTGTTCGGGCGTCGCGCTGTCGAGAATGTCATACATCGACCGGGACTCCGTTGCGGAATTGTAGGAGACGTCCCCGCGGCGTTGGCCGCCGGGACGCAGGGTGGTCGTGATCAGGGATAGAAGTTGCGCTGCACCCGGAAGATGCCGGACCACCAGTGATTGTCGCCGATGCCTACACCGGAGAACGCAGTCTGCTGGCTGTTGTACATCGCCTCGACGCTCAGATCGAGATTGGCGACCGGCGTCCACACGGTGCGCGAGCCGACCTGGTAATAGGACCAGTTGGCCGAAGAGCCCGCAGTCGTGCCGGCAGCGGCAGCCTGCAGCACGCCGCTGGCAGCCGCGCTGTACTCGAACTTGCCGTAGGCGCCGTAGAGCGACGTGCGCCACTGGGTGTTCCAGTAGTGCTCGAAGCCGCCGGTGACGCTCCACGACTTGGTCAGTTCGACGTTCGTGTTCGACGTCACCACCGCGTCCCAGGCGGGGCCGAAGGAGGTCGTGCCGCCCTGGACGGTGGTCTGCGCCTGCGCGGCGTTGCTGGCGATGTAGTCGCTCGCGCCCTGCCCATACTGGAAGCCGGCGATGACGTAGTCGCCCTTGCCAATCATCGGCAGGTTGACCTTCAGGCCGGCGCCGATGGCGTAGCCCCACTTGTCCGACGGCTCGGTCGGCAGGCCGAGATTGACCTGATGGCCCGCCGCGGCGATCTGGGCGCTACCCCAGGCCTGGTCGATGCGCAGGTTGCCGACGATGTCCGGCGCCGCCTGACCACCGACGGCATCGGCCACGCCGGCGGCGTTCGACACGCCGAGACGATGACCGTTGTTGTTTTCCGCCGAAATCGAAGCCGACAGGCCGTTGCCGAGCTGTGCGGTGTAGGCGAACACCTCGACGCCGCTGCCGACCAGGGTCGAGCCCCAGAAGTTGGTCTGGTTCGAATAGGGCTGCGTGTCGAAGTCGAAGAACGATCCGGTTTTACCGGCCGTGAAGCCGGCGAACTGGATGAACGCCCACTGATTGTAGAGACGGTTGTACGGCGTCGAGCCGACGCCGTTGCTCGGATCGCCGAGGCCGTTAGCGGCGTAGCTGGCGCCTTGGCTGTTGTCGTCCGTGGCGGCGATGAACATGTAGCCGCGCAGCGCGCCGTACTCGGTCTGGCTGCGGACGTCCATCGTGATGGTCGCGCGCGTACGCCAGTTGTTGTTCGAGTAGCTGCGTGAGTCGCGGTTGGCGAATGACGGCGTGAACGAGCCGTTGGCATTCACGTCGATTTCGGCGCGCAGATAGCCGCCGATCTTGAGACACGTATCAGTGCCGGGGATGTAGTAGAATCCGGCGCCGTAGAGCGAGCAGATCTTCACGTACTGTCGCCGCATGGGCGCCTTTTCGCGCGCCGCCCGCGCAACACAAGGACAATGGGCGCGCAACGCCGGAACGCGCGGCGCCGTAACGCTTTCGTGGCTCGGCATAGGCTAGGCGCGGGCGATTGAAATCGCGCGGCGTATCGAAGCCGCGATGCAAGAACGAAATTACAGAACGCGATGGCGGCTAGGCATAGGCTAGGCGTGCGACAATTTATAAAATTGCGACGTCATGCGCGCACGAATCATCGCACGCGGGCAGCATTTTGCTGCCGCCCGCGTGCGGTATGCGTCAATTCTGGAAGCGTCCGGTCAGCGGCCTTGCGGCATGACGATCGCGTCGACCACGTCGGTCGCGCGCGCGAGCGTGTCAGCCTGAAGGTGCGCGTACCGTTGCGTCGTTCGCGCGTTGGCGTGGCCGAGAAGGCCCTGAACGACATAGAGCGAGATGCCTTCGTTCACGAGGAAGCTCGCGAAGGAGTGTCTCAGATCGTGGAGGCGGACATCGCCGAGCCCGGCGCGGTCGCGAATTCTCTTCCACGGAAACCACAGCGAGGGCGAGGGGCGGCCTGTCGTCGGCGCGGGAAAGACATAGGCGCTGCCGTCGCTCCGCGGAATGGAGCGCAGTAATTCGATCGCGGACGCGCTCAAGGAAATCCATCGGGGCTTTCCCGATTTGGACATCGGCACGCGAAGCTTGCGGTCGTCCCAGAAGACGTCTTCCCAGCGCGCATGCGTGACCTCGTTGCGCCGGGCCCCGGTCAGCAGCAGGAGCATGATCGCGTCGGCCGCGGTCCTGTTCTCGTCGCTGGCGATGGAGGCCGAGAGGGTCTGCACCTCGTCCTTGGTCAGAAACCGGTTTCGCTGGATTTCCGGGCCCAATTCGATGCCGGTCGTGGGGTTCGACGTGATCCCGGGCACGCGCCATTTGATGGCGAGATTGTAGATGTAGCGGATGATTACGAGCACCCGGTTCGACGTGCTGGCCGCCAGATCCCTGGCCTTCATCCGCGCCACGACATCGACGATGTGCTCGGCCTTGATCTCGTCGAGCGCCATTCTGCCGAGCTGCGGCAGCGCATGGTGTCGCAGGATTGCCTGGTCCGTGCGCCAGCTGCGCTTGTAGGTCGCGACGAAGGGAATGTAGCGGTCGCGAACGAAAGCCTCGAGCGTCGGGATTGCGCGCAGTTCTTCGCGGCGCTGCTGCGGATCGTCTCCGAGAATCGCGCGCGCGAAGACGGAGCGTCCCTTGCGGCGCGCCTGATCGATCGTGACGATGTCGGCGCGCCCGATTTTAAATTGTCGCTCGCGGCCGCGCTCGTCCCTGAAGCGCTGATAGTAGGTCTTGCGCCCCGACGCGCGGACTTCGAGCAGAAAGCCCTTCTGCTGGGAATCGAAAAAATCCACCTTTTCCGGGCCTTCCGGGCAGGTCGCGGCGCGCACGAAGCTGCTTGTGAGATCGACGACAGGCACTGCGAAAGTCTCTTTTCAAGCTCGTAGTATATAAAAAGGGACATTGCAGTTCGTGACGACATGTCCCGCGATCTGTATCGATCCAAAGTATTTTTTATTCCCGAGTCAACGAACAAATCGGA
>JBQCFB010000326.1:0-3394 GCA_051959715.1 Pseudolabrys sp. | reverse complement strand
GTCCTTGACCAGCGAGCCTTCGACCACCGGCTCCTTGCCGGCATGCAGCATGCCGGCGACCGACACCGACATTCTCCTCAAGGTGTGCAGTTGCGCGGCGAGGCGGCCGAGGCCTTCGGCGCCGCGCAGGTCGGGTTCGGGACCGAGCGCGCGGATGAGCTCGAGCATGACGTAGAAGGTCTCGAGGAACCGTTCCGGGCCGCTGCGCTCATAGGCGAGCTCGCTGGTCGCCTGCTTCCAGGCGCCGTCGATCTCGCCAAGCACATGATCCTCGTGGATGAAGGCGTCCTCGAACACGACCTCGTTGAAGTCGTGCTGGCCGCTCATCTGGTACACCGGATTGACCGTGATGCCCGGCGTCTTCATGTCGACGAGGAACTGCGTCAGGCCGTGGCGGCGGTTCTCCTTGGTCGACGGCGAGGTGCGGAACAGGCCGAGCATGTAGTCGGCGATGTGCGCGTTCGACGTCCAGATCTTCGTGCCGTTGATCTTGAAGCCGCCGTCGACCTTGGTCGCCTTCGTTTTCGCCGCGAACAGGTCGGAGCCCGAGTTCGGCTCGCTCATGCCGATGACGAAGCAGAGTTCGCCGCGGCAGATGCGCGGCAGGATGTCCTGCTTGATGTGCTCGGGCGCGTACTTGATGAGCACCGGCCCGGACTGCCGGTCGGCGACGAAATGCAGCCGCACCGGCGCGTTGGCGACGCGGAACTCCTCGGTGACGACATAACGCTCGAGGAAGGAGCGTTCGCGGCCGCCATATTTCTTCGGCCAGGTCATGCCGATCCAGCCCTTGGCGCCGACGCGGCGCGAGAACTCGCGATTGTGCGAGTCGCCGTGGCCGGGTCGGTAAGGGTTGAACGTGCCGGCCGCGATCTCCTCGGCGAGGAAAGCGCGCACGTCCGCGCGCAGCGCCTCGCACTCCGGCGGCAGCCTGATCTGGTCGAATTGCAGGTTCGTCGTCATCGCGAAGCCACCAGCGGCCAGAACTCGTCGGCGCCGCGGCTCGCGACGCGGCGGCCGAGCTCGGCCGCCCAATGGCTCTCATTGCCGAAGTCGTCGCGCCAGCCGAGCATGCGGAGCGTGAAGCGGTGCAGCACGTGTTCCTTGGTGAAGCCGATGGCGCCGAACACCTGATGCGCGATTGCGGCACCTTCCTGCGCGGCTTCGGCGCACCGGATCTTGGCGGAGGCGGCCTCGAGCAGGACGGCGTCGTCGATCGCTGCGGCACTCGCCATCGTGTCGGCGGCCGAACCGGAGACGGCGAGGGCGGCTGCGACTTCGCCGGCAAGCCGCGCGAGGTTCTGCTGCACCGCCTGGAACTTTCCGATCGGACGCTCGAAGGCGACGCGCTCGTTTGCATACGAGACGGCCATGGCCAGGATCGCCTCGAGCGCGCCCGCGGTTTCGACCGCGCGCACGACCGAGCCCATCAGCATCAGCGCGTCGCGATCGAGCCCGGTGGGCGCCGGCGCGGATTGCAACGGTTTGACATTCTCGAAGGCGATCGCGTCGCTCGGATCGCCGCCGAGGCCGCGCCCCGGCGTCACGCGGCATTCGCTGGCCGCAACGAGGGCGATGACGAAACCTTTGCCGCTCTCGGCCATCACCGCCACATGCTGCGCGTCGGAGGCGAATGGGACGGACCGCGCTAGGCCCTTCAGCGTGCCGTCCGGCGCGAGCGTGATGCGGTCGTGCGGCCGCGCGGGTGCGACCGTCATCGCTCCCGAGGGCGACGATATGCCGCCGCGCGCGAGCAGCCAGCCGGCAAGCAGCGTCTCGGCGAGCGGCGCGGCGAGCGCGCAGCGCCCCGCTGCGCCCAGCACGGCAAATCCATCTGCGATGCTTGCGCCCGAGCCGCCGAGATCGTCGCTCACCCAGGCGAGCGCCAGCCCCGATTCCTCGATGGCGCGCCACAACGGGACCTTCCAGGTCTCATCTTTCGCCCGGTTCACCGTCTGCGGATCGGCAAGGTCGGCAAAAATACGCGCCGCCGTTTCGGCGACGATGCTCGCGCTGGCATCCGCCACGTTACTGCCTTCCCGCTTGCCGCCGTCACATTTTCTTTTGCGCCGGCATCGTGGGGCCAAGCGGAGCGAATGGCAAGACAGCGCGCGGTCGTGAATTTGCTGCGCTGCGGCCGTATCTGCGCGGTTGATCGAGCGATCCTGCCACGTTAGCCTTGCCGCCAACGAAAAGAAGATGGCCCAACGGAAGCGCCCGTTGCGGCCGATGCATTCAGGGGAGGAGAGACGATGAGAGCCAAGCTCACCGCTTTGGCGGCTGCCGCATTGACGATTGCGTCGATCGGCGCCGCGCAGTCCGCCGACCAGCCGAAGTCAGGCGGCGTCCTGCGCTTCTATCACCGCGAAACGCCGCCGAGCCTGTCGATCCTCGAAGAGGCGACCTTCTCGGTCAATGCGCCGTCGATGGCCTTCTACAACAACCTCGTCATCTACGATCAGCACAAGCCGCAGAACAGCGACGCGACCATCGTGCCCGAGCTGGCGACGAGTTGGTCGTGGGACCAGGCGAAGACCGCGCTTACCTTCAAGCTGCGCGAGGGCGTCACCTGGCATGACGGCAAGCCGTTCACGTCGAAGGACGTGAAGTGCACGATGGACCTGCTGCTCGACAAGAACCCGAACGACAAGCTGCGCAAGAATCCGCGCAAGGGCTGGTTCGAGGAGATCGGCGAGGTCACGACGAACGGCGACTTCGAGGTGACGATGCACCTGAAGCGGCCGCAGCCCTCGATCCTCGCCATGTTCGCGTCGGGCTACACGCCGATGTATCCGTGCCACGTGCCGTCGGCGCAGCAGCGCACGCATCCGATCGGCACCGGCCCGTTCATGTTCCAGAGCGAGCAGCAGAACGAGTCGATCAAGCTCGTGAAGAACCCGCACTACTGGAAGAAGGGCCTGCCGTACCTCGACGGCATCGAGTACACGATCATCAAGAATCGCGCGACCGCGGTGCTTGCCTTCGTCGCCGGCAAGGTCGACGTGACCTTCCCGACCGAGATGACCAAGGCGCTCGAGGCCGACATCAAGAAGCAGGACCCGACCGCGATCTGCGAGATCGGGCCGATCAACGTCAATACCAACCTGATCATCAACCGCGACAAGCCGCCGTTCGAGAACGCCGAGCTGCGCGCGGCGATGAACATGGCGCTCGATCGCAAGGCCTTCATCGATCTCATCCTGCAAGGCGCCGGCGACGCCGGCGGCTCGCTGCTGCCGGCGCCGGAAGGCGTCTGGGGCATGCCGCCGGACATGCTCAAGACGATCCCCGGCTATGGCGATGTGGCGAAGGACCGCGAAAAGGCCCGCGCCATCATGACGAAGCTCGGCTACAGCAAGGACAAGCCGCTCAAGATCAAGGTGTCGACGCGCAA
>JBQCFB010000325.1:0-23121 GCA_051959715.1 Pseudolabrys sp. | reverse complement strand
TCCTGCACCGCGCCGACACCGATGCCGGTCTGCTTCTTGAATTCCTCGATCACCGGCTGCATCGGGACGTAGTATGGCGACCAGATCATGCCGTTGACCGCGGCCGGCCCGGCCGTCTTCGCCGCGGCGATTGTTTCTTCTTCCATCGTTGCGGCCTGCGCCAACGGCGCCGTGCCGGGTACGAAGTTCGCGATCGTCAAACCGAGACCGCCCTGCACGAAGCCGCGCCGCGAGATATCGAGCTTGCTCATGACGTTCTCCCTGTTGGCCTTACAGGCCATGTTGACCTGTGCGAGCGCAAACAAAAGCGGCCTGCCTCAGTGAGGGCAGGCCGTGTGTGGCGCCGAGATGATGGTGATGCGGGTAATGTTTGCCTTGACCCGTGCAGCTGCATTGCAGCCGAGGCCGGCCGGCGACGTCGCATGTGTCGGGAGACATCGAAATCCTCCCCGCTTGGCAGTTGCACCGAACGCGTTTGCGTCGGTGCCGGTCGCCAATCACATCTCGGCGTTTTCAGTCCCTTGGTCCGCGCTCTGATGGCGTGGTGCGAACGATCATAAGTGGAAGCAGTGTCGTCCGCAACACGCGCGCTGCCTGCGGCATTTCAGCAATGCGAGGACCGCGTGCACGCACGCTCCTCTTGCAGAGTGCGCTCGTTCAGTCATCATCTGCCGATTGCACTGCGATTTGCTGAAGGGGTTTCACGATGGAAAAACTGCGCGCGCCCACGCTTTCAGCACATGGCGCAGTGATACCCGTCATCGGCTACGGCACGATGGAATTGCCGCAGCGGCCGGCCGAACTCGTTGCTGCGGCGATCGCGGCCGGTTACCGGCATATCGACACGGCGCGCAAGTACGGCACGGAACAATTCGTCGGTGACGGAATTCGCGCCAGCAGGATCGCGCGCAGCGAGCTATTCGTCACCACCAAAGTCACCGAAGAGAATGCGCATGAAGCCGATTTCATGCGCTCGATCGAGACCAGCCTGAAGACGCTCGGCCTCGATTACGTCGATCTCTTGCTGGTGCATTGGCCGCAGCCGAAGGTGCCGTTCAAGGAAACCTTGGGCGCGCTGGCGAAGGCGAAGCGCCAGGGCATGACCCGTCACATCGGCGTATCGAATTTCACACTGGCCATGGTCGAGGAGGCGGTGAGCGCCTGCCCCGAGCCGCTTGTCACGAACCAGATCGAATATCATGCCTATCTGCCGCAGGACCGCATGCTCGCCGCTTTGAAGCGCCACGGCATGATCCTGACGGCTTATTGCCCCGTCGCGCGTGGCAAGCTGCTGACCGACCCTGTTGTCCGCGAGATCGCTGGAGCGCACGGCAAAACGCCGGCGCAAGTCTGTTTGCGCTGGCTCGTGCAACAGCCGGGAGTTGCGGCGGTCCCACGCGCACTCGAAGAGCGTCACATCGTCGAAAACCTCGACATTTTCGATTTCACGCTCAGCGACGGCGAGATGAGCCGCTTATCGGCGCTTCGCAAGCAGCAAGTCAGGATCGCAGATCCGCCAGAGCGGGCGCCGAAGTGGGATGTCGAGGTCGTTCCCTAAGGCACTGACTCGGTCAGCAGAGATGTCTGGCGAAACTGACCGACTAGGAATGCGCGAGATCGCCTCATCTGCGTCGACCTACGTCTGCTCCTGACCGAGAGCGGATCTGCCCAGCGGACTGCTCGCGCTTGCAACATCCGTAAATCGCGCTTTTGACCTGCTTAGGATTCGTCGCGTGCGAGGATCAAGCGTGTCGCGTATCCAGTCACCTATCAGATTTTCCGATAGAACCAGAATGACGAGAGCCGTACCCGGCAGTACCGACGCCCACCAGGCGCCGGAATAAAGATATTGATATGCCTGCGAGATGCGCAGCCCGATCGAGGGCGTGGTCACGGCGACACCGAGTCCCAGGAAGGAAAGCGACGCTTCCAGCTCCACCGCGCGTGGAATGTCGACCGAAATCTGTACGAGGAGCGGGCTCATTACGTTGGGCAGAATGTGACGAAACAAGACCCGTCGCTGGGAGGCACCGGCAACGACCGCTGCGGTGACGTACGCTTTCTTCTTTTCGGATAGGACGCTGGAGCGCGCCAGCCTGGCATATTGAGCCCACCCGACAAGGCCTATAACGGCGATCACCTTCCAAAGGCCGCGGCCCGAAATGGCGAGGACTGCGAGCGCGATCAGAACCGCCGGAAGGGAAAGCTGTATGTCGACCAGGCGCATGGCGACCGTGTCGAACCATCCGTTGGCACGGTAGCCGGCAATCAGCCCGACCGTGCCGCCCACCACGACGCTCAACCCCACGGCGACGAACCCCGTCAGAAGGCTGACGCGCAACCCGAAGAGGATATTGGACAGCACGTCGCGGCCGAGATCGTCCGTCCCTAACGGGAAGCTCCAGTCGCCATGCGCCATCCAGGCCGGCGGGGTGAGGCGCATCAATAAACTTTGCTCTTCAGGATCGTGCGGTGCAATCAGCGGTGCCAGTACCGCGCCGGCGATGAGCAGCAGGAGAATGACGATCGGGAGGAGCGGGAGACGCCGCAAGGTGGCGAATAAATCACGCCGCATGGGAGACCCGCGGATCGATGACGCCGTAAAGGAGGTCAACGACCAGATTGACGACCGAGAACATCACCGCGACCACTACGATGTAGGAGAGAACGACCGGAAAATCGAGCCTGTAGAGCGAGGTGAGCGCCAGGCGGTTCATCCCCGGCATGGCGAAAATCGTTTCCGTGATGACCGCGCCGGCGAACAATTGGGCGAATTGGAGGCCGAAGACGGTGATGAGGGGCAGCAGTGCGGTTCGCAATGCATGCTTGAAGATCACCGTCGTCTCGCTCAAGCCCTGAGCGCGTGCGGTGCGCACGTAGTTTTCCGAGAGCGTCTCGAGCATGCTCGATCGGACAAGACGTGTAAAAAGCGCGATGCGGAAGAAGGCCAGCGTGAAGGCGGGCATGACGAAATGCGTCAGGCTTCCCGCCCCGGCGGCAGGCAGTATGTTGAGCTCGACGCTAAAGGCGAAGATCAACAGGATGCCGAGGAAGAACGTCGGCACCGATGCGCCGAGCGTCGAGACGGCTCGCAGCGCCCGGTCGGTGATGGTTCCGGGACGTATCGCCGAGAGGATCCCGAACGGAAGCCCGAAGACCAGTGCGATGAGCACCGCCAGCGAAACCAGTTCGAGGGTCACCGGCACGCGATCGAGAATGAGCCGCATGGCCGGCTCGCCGCTGTAATAGGAGATGCCGAGATCGCCTTCGGCGATCCCGGCAAGGTAGGTGCCGTATTGCACGATCAGCGGCTTGTCGAGGCCGAGATCGCGGCGCAGCGCCAGGCGGTCCCGCGCACTCATCTGCTCGGGTGCAAGGACGGCGATCGGATCGCCCGACGCGTGGATCAGCACGAAAACCAACGTCACCACGACCCAGACCGCAAAGGCGGCCTGAAGGATGCGTCTGAAGACAAACCAGGCCATCAGGCGGGCGTCCGAGATCGGTCTATTTCGATTTCTGCATTTCCCAGGCGAGGATCAGTTCGTCGGGCCGCGCGTCGTACTTCACGCTATTGCTCAGACCGGCAATCACATTCTCGTAGTAGAGCGGCACATAGGCGATGTCTCCGCGATCGACCGTGTCGTAGACCTGTTGCACGAGTTTTGCGCGTGCCGCGTTGTCGAAGGTCTCGGCGGCTTTCTCCATCGTCGCATCCGCCTTTTCGTTGCAATGATGTTCGCGATTGACGTGGCCATAACCCTTTTTGAGGTCGCGGCAGTGGTACATGGCCTCGTAAGTCGAAATGCCGTCGATATTGCCCCAGCCGGCCAGATACATCGTGAAGTCGCCCTTATCGACCTTGGGGAAGAACACGGCCTTCGGAATTGCGTTGACTTGAACGGTGATCCCGGCCGGCTTCAGCAATCCGCCGATTGCTTGTGCGACCAGAGCGTCCTGGAAATAGCGGTCGTTGGTAGCATCCAATCGGACCGTGAATCCGTTCGGATAGCCGGCATCGGCGAGCAGCTTCTTCGCCGCCTTGATATCGTAAGGGAAGGGCTTCAGCTGATCGTCGTGGCCCTCAATATGCGGGGGAATGAACTGTGAAGCGGCGGTCACCGCGCCGTTGAAGATCTTCTCCCGGATCAGATCGACATTGATGGACTGGTAGACCGCCTTGCGGACGCGCGGGTCCATAAAGGGATTCTTCGCGTCGTTCGCCATGCCGGGCGTACCTGTCGCACGCCATGCGTCCATCGCCAGGTACATCGTGCGGAACCCGGGCACCATTGTCAGGTGCGTATTACCGCTGCTCTTGACCCGAGCGAAATCGGAGGGGCCGATCTTCTCGGCGACCTGGATCTGACCGGACAAGAGTGCGGCAAGGCGCGTGGCGTCGTTTGGAATGCTTTCGAGGCGGACGTACTTGAAATCCGGCTTCTTGCCCCAGAAGCCGTCCCAGGCTTTGAGATCCAGGTGATCTTCGGCCAGCCACGACTCGAATTGGTAAGGACCGGATCCGACCGGATGTTTGTAGAAGGCTTCGCGGCCGATCTTTGCGATCAGGGCCTCGGGCATCAGCGGTATGGAGTCGAGGTGCAGCGGGAAGATTGGATCTGGCACGGAGAACGCGACATCGATGGTCGTCGGGTCGACGACCTTGTAGCCCGTGACATTGATGACGAAGTTCTTGACCTGCGATTTTGGATTTTCCTTCGCGTCCATGATCGACTTGCCGACGTCGTCGGCCGTCATCAGGCTGCCGTCATGGAACTTGACGTCACTGCGCAAAGTGAGTCGCCAGGTCTTCGGATCGACGTTCTTCCACGTCGTGACAATCCTCGGGTCGATTCCGCCCTCCCGATTGGGCATGGTGAGGAGATCGAAGACGTGGCGCTGCCATGAATACGAGGTCGTTTCACTGCGCATGATCGGGTCAAGCGTGGTAGCGCCGCCCTGCCACGCGACGATCAGGCGCTCGTTCGGGCTGTCGCCCGGTGCGGCTTGCGCGCCCGTCAGCGCCGCGACCATCACGCCGACTGCAGCGGCCGCTCCCAGTCCTCGTTTGACCAATGACATCCGAGTTCTCCCTGCCTGACGACGAGACAATCGCGGTTCCGCGGAAGCGTTATTATCGGACCGGTTCAACGGCGATGGCAATGGGCGCGAGCGAGCCGACCTTCGCGCAGACTTTGGAGGCGTACGCGGGCGCCGCGGCGCGTGCTGCACCGCTCGGGGTGCTCAGAGAATGTCGTCGCGAATGCATGCCTTCAAACGCCCCGCCCCGGCGTCTCGTAATGAGGGGCGTGCCTGCGCGCATTCAGGAAGCGCATAGACGCATCGGTTACGGAATACGCAGCCGGACGGCGGGTCGATCGGGCTCGGAATCTCACCCTTGAGGACCTTTCGGGCAGGCTTCACGGCCGGGTCGGGCGTCGGCACGGCCGACAGCAGAGCCTCAGTGTAGGGATGCAGCGGCCTCCGGCACAGTGCACGGCTCTCGGCGACTTCAACGATCTGACCGAGATACATGACGGCGATGCGCTTCGCGATGTGTTCGACCACGGCCAGATCGTGGGCGATGAACAGCATGGCCAGGCCGAGACGCGCTTGCAGATCGAGCAGGAGGTTGACCACCTGCGCCTGGATCGACACATCGAGCGCCGATACCGGCTCGTCCGCGATGAGGAGATCGGGTGAGGGGGCGAGCGCGCGTGCAATGCCAATCCGCTGCCGCTGGCCTCCGGAAAAGGCATGTGGGTACCGCCTCGCATCGTCGGGTGACAGTCCCACGAGACGCAGCAACTCCCCGACCTTCTCGCGCCGTTCGGTGGTGCTCGCCGTCAAACGATGGATCGCGAGCGGCTCGGAGATCGCGTCGCCGATCGTCATGCGCGGATTGAGCGACGAGATCGGGTCCTGGAAGACCATCTGCATCCGCCGCCGGTATGGACGCAGGGCGGAAGCCGATAAACGTGTGATGTCATCACCGTCGAATCTGATCGAGCCTCCGCTCGGCTCGATAACACGAAGTATGAGATGGCCGATCGTCGTTTTGCCTGATCCGGATTCTCCGACAAGGCCGAGGACCTCGCCCCGCTCGATGGTGAAGGATACGCCGTCGACGGCGCGGAGCTCCGCCTTGGAGCCGTCAGGCCGCCGCACGTCGAATTGTCTGGCGAGCTTGCTGACTGCCAGCAGGGGCTCGGGCGTCATGCTGCGTGCTCGCGCGCAAGATCGCGCCAACGGGTGCACCGGACGTCGTGGTTCGGGCCGCATTGCTCCAGATTTGGCAACGCCGCATCGCACAGACCACGGATCACATGCTGACAGCGAGGGTGGAACGCGCACCCTCTGGGCGGGGCCCGCGGGTTCGGAATCTCGCCTGGGATTGCCGAGAGCTTCATTGCGGAATCGTCGCGTACAATGGGCGGAACCGACGCGAGCAACCCGCGCGTATAGGGCATGCGGGGCGTCTCGAAGAGGGCTTTGACGGGAGCGTCTTCCACCACTCGGCCCGCATACATCACGACGATCCGGTCCGCGATCTCGGCGGCGACACCAAGATTGTGTGTAATAAACATGATGGCCATTCCGAACTCTTGCTGTAGCGAACGCAGAAGTTCCAGAAGCTGCGCTTGGACTGTGACGTCGAGCGCCGTCGTCGGCTCGTCGGCGATCAACAGGCTTGGCCGGCAGGCCAAGGCCATCGCGATCATGACCCGCTGCGCCATGCCACCGGAAATCTGATGCGGATAACTGTCGAGGCGCGCATTCGGGTCCGGAATACCGAGACGGTCGAGCATATCCGCGGCCTCACGTCTCGCGTCTCGCCGATTGGAGCCCCGATGCCGCATGATCGACGCGGCGATTTGATCGCCAATCCGATAGACCGGGTTGAGGCTGGACATCGGCTCCTGGAACACCATGGCAATCTCATTGCCGCGCACGCGTCGCATCTGCTGCGGTGATAATGTCCTCAGATCGACAGCGGCGCCGTCGCGGCGTCGGAAATGGATGGCACCATTGATCTCGACCCCGGCGGTGGCGGGTATGAGATCCATGATTGCCATACCGGTCGCGGACTTGCCGGCGCCGGACTCACCGATAACGGCAAGAGTCTCGCCCTTTTCGATGCTGAACGACACGTCCGATACCGCGCTTGCCACGCCATCTTCGGCGTAAAAGCGGACGACCAGGTTCTCGACGTCCAAAAGGGTACGACTGTCCAATAGCGGGCCCATCGTCAGACTGTGTGCCGCGATAATAGCAATCGACATGTCTGAGGCGTCAACCCTGGGGTTGAATCGGCCGGCGCGAGGGTCAAAGATCGGATGAAGTGGTCTGCGCGATACGTGCAGCGTTGAAATGAGGAACAGGATATGCGGAATTCCGAGGAAATCTGGCATCTGGTCGACGCCAAGAAGGACGATTTTGTTGCACTGGCCGACCGCGTTTGGGGAATGCCCGAGCTTGCCTACACGGAGTTCAAATCCTCTAACGAGCACGTCCAAGCCTTGCAAAAGGAAGGATTTCGAGTAACGCGTGACGTTGCTGGTATTCCCACCGCTATTACCGGCGAGGCGGGAGAAGACGGTCCAGTCATCGCCATCCTCGGCGAGTACGACGCGCTGCCCGGTCTGAGCCAGGAGGCCGGTGTGGCGGAGCATCGGCCGATCGCAGGCAACGGTTACGGTCATGGCTGCGGCCACAACCTTCTCGGATCGGCAGCGCTGCTCGCGGCGACCGCCGTCAAGGATTTCATCCAGGTGCATGGAATCAAAGGCCGCGTGCGCTATTACGGCTGCCCAGCCGAAGAGGGCGGAGCGGCAAAAGGCTTCATGGTGCGCGATGGCGCATTCGACGATGTCGCCATCGCCATCAGTTGGCATCCCGCTTCATTTTCGCAGGTGCACGAGGCGAAGTCGCTCGCGAACACGCGTATCGATTTCCACTTTTCCGGCCGTGCCGCTCATGCGGCGGCCGCGCCGCATCTCGGTCGAAGCGCGCTCGACGCGGTCGAGTTGATGAGTGTCGGCGTCAATTATATGCGCGAACACATGCCGAGCGACGCGCGTGTCCACTACGCCTTCCTCGACGCCGGCGGTATCGCTCCCAATGTGGTGCAGTCCAGCGCGACCGTCCGGTATCTCATCCGCGGACGAGATCTCGTTGACCTCAACCAATTGATCGCCCGGGTGCGTAAGATCGCCGAAGGCGCAGCATTGATGACTGAGACGAAAGTGACAGCGAAGGTCGTCAGCGCGGTATCGAACCTCATCGGCAACACGCCGTTGGAGCACGCGATGGATGACGCCTTTCAGCGTCTCGGACCGCCGCCCTTTGACGACGCCGACCGTGCCTTCGCCGCCAAGATCCAGTCGACGCTGAGCGAGGCCGATATTGATGCGGCGTTCCGGCGTTTCGGGTTGCCGGTGACCAACGGTCTTTCCCTTTGCGATCGTGTTTTGCCGGTCGACCTGAAGGGCGAGCCCATGGTCGGCTCGACAGACGTCGGCGACGTCAGTTGGGCGGTACCCACCGTCCAGGCGCACGGCGCGACTTTCGCGGTTGGGACGCCGTTGCACTCGTGGCAACTGACGTCGCAGGGCAAGATGCCTGCAGCCCATAAAGGCATGGTGCATGTCGCCAAGGTCATGGCCGCGACCGCGATTGCGGCGCTTGTCGACGAGACGCTAATTCCGCGTGCCAAGGCCGACCATCAGGCCCGCCTCAAAGATACCCCTTACGTCTCGCCACTGCCCAAGGAGATCGAGCCGCCTCTCGAGATGTCGAAAATCGCTTGATACGTCCCGATGCAGCGCTGCCGGCCGAGAGGTCGGCGGTGCCACTTCACGGGAGCTGTTGACATAAGTGCTCGCAATTTTATTTCGACCGGCGCGCCACTTCCTCATTCGCAGGCAACTGCAATCGAGATCGCGCGCGTGCCGCGCCGGCGTTCAGCCGGCGGCGAGGGTGAGGCAGGCTGTTTCCGTGTCGACGACCGGCGTGGTCCAGCCGCGCAGGAAGGCGAGGCTCCGCTCGTGTGCCTCGTCGCTATAGGCCCCGGACGCATCTTCGATCACGACGGTGAAATAGCCGAGCGCCGCCGCATGCCGGCATGTGAACTCGATGCCGATGTCGGTCGCCACGCCGCAGATGATGAGCGTGTCGACGCCGAGCGTCTTCAGGCGCAGGTCGAGCGGTGTGTCGACGAAGAGTGACGGCTGGCTTTTCTCCAAGACGATGTGATGCGGCAGCGGCCTGAGCCCGTCGACGAAGTTCGTGTCGTCCATCCCTGCCTGCATGGTCGGAACGAGCTTGTCGGGCGAATCGACTTTCTGCTTCTTCATCAGAAAAAGCAGGAACGGGCCGGTGGTGAGATGCGGCGGCGGCAGGATGTGGCGGCTCCAGATCACCGGCATCTTCAGCCGCTCCGCCACCTCGAGCAGTTTCAACGCATTCTGGCGGATCGTGCCGATACGAGGCGAGCGGCCGGCGAGACCGTTCTGCATGTCCCACATCACGAGCGCCGCGCGGCGCGGATCGAGAAAGTCTTCCGTCCGCAACGGCAGCGGCAGGCGTTCACGGTTCATGATGCAGGTCCTTGCTGATCGCCTTTATCCCAGCGCGGCGAGTGCGGCCTGGTAATAGCTTTCGTCGAGATATGAATCGATCGCGGGGACGGTGTCGATCGATGCCCCGGTATAGCCCGCCCGCAATTTCAGAACGGTCGCCATTCCGGGATGCGAAAGGCGGGCGTCCCTCGTGAAGCCGCGTTGCGGATTGGCGACTTGATTGAAGCTCTCTTCCGCGACATCGCGTGCGAGATCCATGCGCGCCTGGAGCAACGCGATCGCGTCTTCGCGATTCTCCGGCCGCAAGATCCAGCGCAGGCCTTCGACATAGGCCGTCAGGTAGCGGACCAGCGACTCGCCATGTTCTTTGCCCCAGGCGCGGCGGACGAATCCGCCGGCGGACTGGTATTCGTCGATGACGTCGGTCGGGTTGTCGAGCACCTTCAGCCCGGCCTGTTGCGCGAACAGGTTGAACGGCAGGTTGAGCATCGAGACGTCGATGCCACGGTCCTTCAGCGCCTGAAGGCGAAAGCGCGTGGCGCCAATCGGCTTCACCTTGTAGTCGCCCGGCTTCAGGCCCTTGCGGCGCAGCATCTCGTAGGCGATCAGTGCGAAGGCGGTATCCGGCGCATCGACGCCGAGCGTCTTGCCGCGCAGGTCCTCGTACGAGCAGATCTCCGGCTGTGCGATCAGCTTGTTGAAGCCGCGGTCGAGGCCGATGACGATGACCACATCCTGTTTCGCCGCGTCGACCATGGACACAGCATTGTCGATCGCCGAATGCGCGATCTCGTAGGTGCCGTCCGCCAGCCCGCTCCGCTGCTGCTCGGAGCTCTGCGTGAAGATGGTTTCAACGGCGAGGCCGCGACGTTCGTAGAAGCCGTTGGCGTCTGCGGCAAAGCTCGGCAGATTCTGGACGCCGGGAAAGGTGATGACGCGAAGCGGAGTGTTCACGGGAATAATGATGACGATCGAGTGTTGGGTTCGGGACGGCGGAGAAGCCGCGGCGGACGACATCGATAGACGATTTCGGCGGCGTTTTGGAGACACCCGTCTTGCGTTTGCGTCGTTTCGCGGGTTCGATCGCGCCGGCAGGGAACGGAGAACACATGGCGTCTGACCCGCAGGTCGATCTGATCTTCTCGCACTTCATTCCGCGCTACGAGGCGACCGGAATCGATCCCAATGACCTGCGCAAGCTGATGACGGGCATCGATCGCTGGGAAGGCTGGTGCAAAGGCTGGTCCGAGTTCGGACGGCGGCACGAGCAACTGGCGGATGAAGCGAAGCGGCAGGAGCGCCATCTCACGGCCGCGGAAGCCTATGTGCGCGCCGCCATCTACTACCATTACGGCAAGCATCTGTTCGCAGATCATCCCGACGAGTTCAGGCAGGCTCACGATGCGATGCTGCGCTGCTACGCCGCCGGTGTCACGGTGTTGCCGCTGCCGGCCGAGCGGCTGCTGTTTCCGTATCGCGAAAAGACAATGGCGGGCTGGCTGCGCAAGCCGGCCGGCTCCACGCCAGCGCCCGTCGCCGTCATTCTTCCCGGCCTGGATGCATGCAAGGAAGAACTGCACCATTGGGCGAGTGCCTTCGTCGATCGCGGGCTCGCTGCGCTGACGCTCGATGGTCCGGGGCAGGGCGAGACCTCGTTTCATCTGCCGACGACGCACGAATGGGGTGGCGTGCTTGGCGCGGTGATCGATGTGCTGGAGACGCGCGGCGATGTCGACGGCGCGCGCGTCGGCGTGGTCGGGCAAAGCCTCGGCGCGATCTACGCGCCGCTGGCGGCCGCGGGCGAACCACGGCTGAAAGCGTGCATCGCCAATTGCGGACCGTATGACTGGGGCGCCGTGCTGCCGAAGATGCCGGCGGTATCGCAGGAGACCTTCCGCGTGCGCAGCCATTCGTCCTCGATCGCGGAGGCGCACGAGCGCGCGCGGCAGATCACGCTGGAAGGACGGGCGCAGCACATCAAATGCCCGACACTCGTCATCTTCGGTGCCGGCGACCGCCTGATTTCGCCCGTGGAAGGCCGGCGGCTCGCGGACACCGTCTCCGGTCCGTGCGATTATGTGGTCTACGAAGAAGGCAACCACGTCTGCTTCAACATCAGCTACAAGTTCCGGCCGCTCACGGCCGACTGGATGAAGGAAAAGCTGGCGGCCGCGTGAGTTGCGGCACGGCCGGTCGAAAAAGGCAGGGAGGATTCCAATGCACAGCTCGATGAAGGCCGGCAGCGCTTGTGTGCTCGCGGCGGCAGCGCTCGCGATCCTGGGCCTAAGCGCGCCGGTGCGGGCGCAGGACGCCGGCGATTATCCGAACCGTCCGGTGCAACTCGTCATCGGCTACGGCGCCGGCACCATCGGCGACGTCAGCATGCGGATCGTCGCGCAAAAGCTGACCGACCAGCTCGGCAAGCCCTTCGTGGTGGAGAATCGCCCCGGCGCGGCCGGTGTGATTGCGGCCAAGGCGGCAACGATGGCGGCGCCGGACGGCTACACGCTGCTCCTGACCGGCAACAGCTACGCGATCAACACGTCGTGGTTCAAATCCGTGCCGTACAACGTGCTCAAGGATTTCGCGCCGATCTCCACGGTCGCGAGTTTCGACTTCCTGGTGGTGACCAGGAAAGGATCGCAGCTCAAGTCGATGAAGGACGTCATCGCCTACGCCAAGGCCAATCCAGGCAAGCTGAACATTGCCACCTTGAGTCCGGGCACGACGCAGAACCTCGCGGTCGAGTTGTTGAAGGTCGTATCCGGTGTCAACGTCACCGCAGTGCCCTTCCGCAGCTCGCCGGAGGCCGCCAATGCGCTGCTGCGCGGCGATGTCGATATCGACATGGACTCCTATGCGCCGCTCCGCGCGCTGCTGGACGGCGAGAAGCTCGACGTGATCGCGACGACCGGGCGCAAGCGCGTGCCATTCCTCAAGGACGTGCCGACGGTGATCGAAAGCGGTGTGCCGAATTTCGACGTTTCGAGCTGGAACGGCATCGCGGCGCCCGCGGGCGTCCCGAAGCCGATCATCGACAAGCTCAGCGCGGCGATCACCAAGGCGCTGGAAGCGCCGGACGTGCAGGCGACCGGCGCCAAGCTCGGCATGCAGATGCACGGCAGCACGCCCGACCAGCTTCAGGAGCGCATGAAGGGCGACATCGCCAAGTGGTCGAACCTGATCGAGACGGCGCACATACCGAAGCACGAATAGGCGGCGCGGCGCCGCTTCGCCGGCGCGCCCGTCAGCTTCCCTTCATGCCCTGTGCTTCGGGGAAGAAATAGTCCTTCCACGATTGCGGCTTCACCTTGATGCGGCCGGCGCTCGCCATGAAGTCGGCGAACTTCATGGTGTTCTCCGGCACCATGGTCCAGTGCACCTGCGCGCCGGAAACGATGGCGGTCGCCTTCTCGGGCGGCAGCTTCGACTTGGAATCCTCGATCCAGTAGATCGCCGCCTTGGCCTTGTCGGCGTTGACGCGGTCGGTCGCCTCCTTCAGCGCCTCGACGAAGGCCTTGTACATTTTCGGGCTTTCGTCGCGGAAGCGCTTCGACGTCCAGATCGCGGTGAAGGTGTGCGGGCCGCCCAGCACGTCGTACGAGTTCAGGACGGTGTGCACCTCCTTGTCCTCGAGTTGCATGAACTGGAACGGCGGCACGCTGAACGCCGCCGTGATCTGCGCGCCGCCCTTGAGCAGCGCTATGGTCGCGTCGGGCGGCGTCATCGACACGGTCAGCGGGTCGAGCTTCTCGAAGTCCTTCTGCCCCCACTGCTTGGCCGCGGCCATCTGCAGCGTCATCGCCTGCACCGAGGTGCGCACGGCCGGCACGGCGATGCGGTCCGAGTCCTTGAAGTCGGCGATCGTCTTGATCGCCGCGCTCCTGGCGTTGAGCAGGAACGGCTGCGACGACAGCGCCGAGATGCCGCGCACCTCCTGCGGCGTGCCCTTGGTGCGCGCCCACAGCGTCAGCAGTCCCGGCACGCCGCCTGACCCGATGTCGACATTGCCCGAGATCAGGGCCTCGTTGACGGCGGTCGGGCCGTTGAACTTGAACCACGACACCTTGGGATCCGACACGCCGAGCGCCTTGGCGTGCTTCTCGATCAGCTGCTCGTGCTGCATCACGTTGAGCTGGAGGTAGCCCATCGAGAATTGCTGGGCGAGGCGGATTTCGTTGTCGGCCGCGACGGCCGGCACGGAAAGTGCGGCAGCGAGCGTCGCGCCGGCGAGCAGACGCAGAAATTTCCTGGTATGCATCTTATCCTCCCGAAGACGTTTATTGGTTCTTGTCGGTCTCGGCCGGAACGTTACTGGAGCGTCTCGGGCTCTGGCAACTCCGCACGCGCCGAGAGACCGGTGGAACGCCGCGCCGGTGGCGACTAGAATGGCGCGTCGCCGACAGGAACGAACGCGTCCGCCCTCCGAAGGCGCGTGTCAGGAGCGTCCGATGCCAGCAGCAGCGCCGCGCAACGCAGGATCCGTCACAACGGCCGCTCCGGTATTCAATTCGACATTCGAAAACGATCTGGCGTCGTCATCGTCGTATTTTTCATCGGTCGAAAAACAAATCGCGCAAGCCGGCGCGGCGAGCGGTCGCAGCCCGGAAGCGCATCGGGGTGTGCTGGCCATCCTGCGCGACGCGCGCACCGCCCGCGCGGCATTCTTCGCGCGCCACGCCAGGACGATGTACGAGGAGCTCACGGCGAACCGGGCGCGGCCCTTGCGCGTCGCCGAGCTGGTCTATGGCGCGGCCGAACGGTACCCGGGGCTGCTTCCCGGCAGGCATCAGATCGATCAGGAGCGCGCGCTTCAGCGACAGTCGCTCAAGGAGGGACGCGAGATCGAGCAGGGGCTGTTCATCGCCCATGTTCTGTCGGACGCCGACTGCGGACTCCATCTCATCCACGCGATGCTGCGCCCGCGGCGCAATGCGGAGGAGAAGCTCGCCGAATTCGTGCGCACCGGCTTTGCCGATTTCGGCGCCGCCACGGTCACGCGCAAGGGCATAATTGGCGAGGTCTGTCTCACCAACACGAAATTCCTCAACGCCGAGGATGACGTGGCGACGGCGGCGCTGGAAGCGGCGGTCGATCTCGTCCTGCTCGACGACCAGATCAGGGTCGGCGTCCTTCGCGGCGGCGTGGTCGATCACCCGAAATACAAGGGCCAGCGCGTCTTCAATTCCGGCATCAACCTGACGCACCTGTATTACGGGCGCATCTCGCTCGTGGAATTTCTGCTCGAGCGCGAGCTCGGCCTCGTCAACAAGATGTATCGCGGGCTCTGGCGCTCCGACACCTGTCACGAACTGATGGAGGACTTCGTCGAGAAGCCGTGGCTTGCCGCGGTCGACCAGTTCGCCATCGGCGGCGGCTGCCAGATCCTCTGCGTGATGGACCGCGTCATCGCCGGGCCAGGCGCCTTCTTCAGCCTGCCGGCCAGCAAGGAAGGCTTCATCCCCGGCTGCGCCAACCTGCGTTTCCCTCGACTGGTCGGCATCCAGCGCGCGCGGCACAGCATCTATTTCGAGCGGCAATTCCCGGCTGACACGCCGGAGGGCGCGATGATCTGCGACGAACTCGTGCCCGCCGGCCAGATGGACGATGCGATCGCGCGGAACACCGCGCAGATGATCCGCGGCGGGCTCGTCAGCACGGTCGCCAACCGCAAGGCGCTGCGCGTCGGGCAGGAGCCGCTCTCCGCGTTCCGTCACTATATGGCGGTGTACAGCTGGCAGCAGAGCCAGTGCCTGTATGACCAGGACCTGATCGACAATCTCGAACGCCACTGGCAGCCGCAGAAGCGGCGCATGTGAGCTAGCGCTGGCGCGGGTCAAGCGCGTCGCGCAGGCCGTCGCCGAGCAGGTTGAATGACAGCACGGTCAGGAAGATCGCCAGGCCGGGCCAGATCGCCATCCACGGCGCGTTGATCAGGAAACGTTGCGCCGAATTGAGCATGCTGCCCCAGGACGGCGCCGGCGGCTGCTGGCCGAGCCCGAGGAACGACAGCGAGGCCTCCGCGATGATCGCCGCGGCGATCGACAAGGTCGCCTGCACCAAGAGCGCCGGCAAAATGTTCGGCAATATGTGCACGATGGCGATGCGCCAGCGCGGATTGCCGACGGCGCGCGCCGCCTCGACATATTCCTCGACCTTCACGGTGAGCACCTGGCCGCGCGTCAGCCGGATGTAGATCGGTGTCGTCGCCACGCCGATCGCGATCATGGCGTTGCCGAGGCTCGGCCCCAGGAACGCCGCGAGCGCGATGGCGAGGATCAAATAGGGGCAGGCGAGCATCGCGTCGGTGATGCGGCCGATCAGAATGTCGAGCCAGCCGCCGAGATAACCGGCCGAAAGCCCGAGCGGCACGCCGACCGCCATGGCGATGCCGACCGAGATGACGCCGGCGGCGAGCGAGGCGCGCGCGCCATAGACGACGCGCGTGAGGACGTCGCGGCCGAGGTCGTCGGTGCCGAACCAGTGCGCCAGCGACGGCGCCTTGCGCACGGCGGTCCAGCTCTGCGCCGTCGGGTCGTAGGGCATGATGAGCGGGGCGAGGATGGCGAGCGCCACGAACAGCACGATGATCGCGAGGCCGAGGACGGCGCCGCGGCGGCGCACGAGCCGGCGCAGGGCACGCCGCACCGGTGTTTCCGCGCTTTCGGCGGGCTTCAGCAGGCTGACGGAGAGCGTCGTGTCGGCCATGTCAGGATTCGCGCAACCGCGGATTGACCAGGATGTAGGCGACGTCCGCGATCAGGTTGAGCGTGATGTACATCGTCGCCGTCACCAGCACGACACCCTGCACGACGGCGTAGTCGCGGTTGAACACGGAATCGACGATCAGCTTGCCGAAGCCGGGAATGGTAAAGATCTGCTCGGTCAGCACGGCGCCGGAGAGCAGCGTACCGAGCTCGAGCGCGCCGAGCGTGATGACCGGCGTCAGCGCATTGCGCATCGCGTGCTTGAAGATGACCGTGCGCTCGCTCAAGCCCTTGGCGCGGGCGGTGCGGACATAATCGCTGTCGAGCACCTGGAGCATGGCGCTGCGCGTATGCCGCATCAGCACCGCGGCGATGGCATTGCCGAGCACGAAGGCCGGCATGATGGTGGAGGCAAGGCTCGCCTTCCAGTCCTCGGTCAGCGGCACGTAGCCCGAGGCCGGCAGCCATTCGAGTTTCACCGAGAACAGGAAGATGAGCATGATGCCGAGCCAGAAGTTCGGCGTCGAAATGCCCCAGAGCGCCAGCCCGTTGGCGGCGTAGTCCCAAGCCGAGTTCTTCTTCACCGCCGAGACGATGCCGGCGCCGACGCCGATGACGAGCGCGATGACGATCGCCATCGCCGCGAGCTGCGCAGTCACCGGCAGCTTCTCCAGCACGAGGTCGCGCACCGGCACGTGGATGCGCATCGATTCCCCGAGATCGCCGGAGACGACGCCCTTCACCCAATAGATGTATTGCACCGGGATCGGCTGATCGAGCCGGTACTGATGGCGGATCTGCGCGATCACTTCGGGATCGCGCTCCTCGCCGGCCATGATGGTCGCCGGGTCGCCCGGCAGAAGCTGCTGCAGCGAGAAGATCAGCACCGACACGAAGAACAGTGTCGGGATCAGTTGCAGGAGCCGCCGGGCGATGAAGTTCAGCATCGGCTAAAACCTCGTCCGGCGGCTCGTTTGCGGCTTACTTGAAGTGCAGGCCGACGACGCGCACCAGCCCGTCGGGCATCTGCTTGTAGCCTTCGAGCTTGGCGGTGTGCGCGATCAGGATGCGCCGGTGATAGAGATAGATCTTCGGCACGTCGGTGAGGATCGCTTTCGTGACCTTCTCGTAGATCGCCTTGCGCGCCTTCATGTCGCTCGGCACGCGCGCCTCGTCGAGCCACTTGTCGACGTCCGGATTGCAGTATCCGGGGTAGTCCTGCGGCGCCTTGCACTTGTGGAAGATGTAGGTGTTGCCGTCCGGATCGGTGCGGCCGCTCCAGGCGAGCAGGAAGGCCTGGTAGTGCCCTTCCTCCGCCTGCTTGAGCGAGGTGGCGAACTCGGTGACTCGGATCTTCATGTTGATGCCGATCTCCGCCGCCATCGCCTGGATGACTTCGGCGACGGCCTGCGTCTCGGCGCCCTTCGGCACCATGAAGTCGACGTCGAACGGCTTGGTGACGCCGGCCTCCTTCAGCAGCGCCTTGGCCTTGGCGACGTCGCGCTTCGGCACGGGGAAGCTCTGCTGATAATAGGGGTTTTCCGGGCTGACCCACTGGTTGCCGGGCTTGAACTCGCCGTTGAACACGACCTGGTTCAATGCATCACGGTCGATCGCGAGCTCCAGCGCCTGGCGCACCTTCGCCGACTGGCCGAGCGGGTTCTTCGCCGCGTCGCCGTTGCCGACATTGATGTCCATGCCCTGATAGCCGAGCTCGAGCGCGGTCGACAGAACGAGGTTCTTGTCGGCGCGGACGGTCTTGATGTCGGTCGCCAGCACGCGCTCGATGAGGTCGAGCCCGCCGGACTTCAAATTGGCGAGACGGACGGTCGCGTCGACGATCGGCAGAAAGATGACCTTGTCGATGTGGACGTTGTCCTTGTTCCAGTAGTCCTTGAACTTCTCGAACACGATGCGGTCCTGCTGCACGCGTTCGACGAACTTGTACGGCCCGGCGCAGACAGGATGCAGGCCGAACTTGTCGCCGGCCGCCTTCGCGGCCTCCGGCGCGACCATCATGCCGGCGCGGTCGGTGAGCTGCGCGATCAGCGGCGCGAAGGGCTGCTTGAGCACGATGTTGATGGTGAGCGAATCGACGACGTCGATGTGATCGACCGCGGCTAGCTCCGGCTTGCGGAACGAGCCGGTCATCGTCAGGTGACGCTCGAGCGAGAACTTCGCCGCGTTGGCGTCGAAAGCCTCGCCGTCCTGGAATTTCACGTTCGGGCGAAGCTTGATCGTGACCGTCTTGCCGTCGGCTGAAGTCGTGTGCGAGAGCGCGAGCTGCGGCACGACGTTGAGATGCTCGTCGATGTCGAACAGCTTGTCGCAGAACGAGGCGAAGACGATGCGTCCGACATAGGTGCGGGCGAGCGTCGGATCGAGCACGTCCGGGTCTTCGGCGAGGCCGATGCGCAGCGTGGTTTCCGCATGCGCGATACCCGATGCAATGGTGATTGCGGCGGCGGCCGCCGCCAGGATGCGCCTGATCCTCATGGTTTTCCCCTCTTTTTCAGCCTTGTAAAACGGCCGGTGCGACGGCCGTTCATTCCGGCCCAAGTGTATCAACACCGCGGGAGCCGTGAATATCGATTCTTCGCGAGAACCGCGCCATCAGCCGCTCCAGCCGCGGCGCCGGCGCCTCGACCAGGGCCGCCGCGGCAGCCGGCGGTAATTCCCGCCAGCGGTGGCAGGCGGTGGCATGGGCAGCGAGGTCGAGTTCCGGCCGCTCGGTGCGACAGCGCTCGATCACATAGGGGCAGCGGGGATGGAGATGGCAGCCGCGCGGCGGCGAAATCGGGCTCGGCACGTCGCCTTCCAGCAATTGCCGTTGGCTGCGCGCGCGCGGCTGCGGCAGCGGGATGGCCGAGAGCAGCGCGCGCGTATAGGGGTGGCGCGGATTGGCGAATAATTCGTCGGCCGGCGCCAGTTCGACGATGCGGCCGAGATACATGACAGCGACGCGCGTCGCGATGTGCTTCACCACCGACAGGTCGTGCGAAATGAAGATGTAGGTGAGCGACAGCCGCTGCTGCAGGTCGCTCAGGAGGTTGAGGATCTGCGAGCGCACCGAGACGTCGAGCGCCGACACCGGTTCGTCGCAGACGATGAGCTTCGGCTCGACCGCGAGTGCGCGCGCGATCGCGATGCGCTGGCGCTGCCCGCCAGAGAATTCGTGCGGATAGCGCCGGGAAAAGCGCGCATCGAGGCCGACGAGACGCAGCAGTTCGTGAACGCGCTCGCGCCGTTTCGCAGCCGGCACGATGTCGTGCAGCGCCAGCGGCTCCATCAGCACCTGCTCGACGGTCATTCGCGGATTGAGCGAGGCGTAAGGATCCTGGAACACGATCTGCGCTTCGCGGCGGAAGGCCCGCAGCTCCTTTTCGCTGAGCGAGCCGATGTCGCGGCCGTCGAAACGGACCGTGCCGGCGGTCGGCTCGAGCAGGCGCAGGATCATGCGGCCTACTGTCGACTTGCCGCAGCCAGACTCGCCGACGAGCGCCAGCGTCTGTCCGGCCTCGAGCGTCAGGTCGACGCCGTCGACGGCCTTCACGGTGGCGAGCGTCTTGCCGAGCGCCGAGCGCCGCGCGACGAAATGGCGTACGAGGCCGTCGAGTTCGAGGAGAGGCGCGCTCATGCGGCGTCTCCGTCGAGCGGCGCGCGCAGGCAGCGCGACCAATGGCCGTCGCCGACCGTGACGATCGGCGGTGGCGCTGCGGCGCAGGCATCGATCGCGAACGGGCAGCGCGCCGCGAAACGGCAGCCCTGCGGCACGTGCGCCATGTCCGGCAGCGAGCCTTCGATGGTGGCGAGCTTGTCGACGCGGCGATCGAGGCGCGGGATCGAGGCGAGCAGGCCGATCGTGTACGGGTGCTGCGGATTGTCGAACAGTTCGCCGACCGGCGCGCGTTCGACGATCTCGCCGGCATACATTACCGCGACCTCGTCGCACACTTCGGCGACGACGCCGAGATCGTGCGAAATAAGGATGATGGCGGCGCCGGATTTCTGCTTCAGCGCCCGCATCAATTCGAGCACCTGCGCCTGGATCGTTACATCGAGCGCGGTGGTCGGCTCGTCGGCGATGAGGAGCTGCGGGTCGCAGGCGAGCGCCATCGCGATCATCACGCGCTGGCGCATGCCGCCGGACAGCTTGTGCGGATATTCGTCGATCCGGCTCTCGGGCGAGGGGATGCGCACGTCGCGAAAGAGCTCGATGGTCCTCGCGCGCGCCGCTTCCTGCGTCAGGCCGCGATGCCGCACCAGCACTTCGACGATCTGCTCGCCGACCGTATAGGCCGGATTGAGCGAGGTCATCGGCTCCTGAAAGATCATCGCCAGCCGGTCGCCGCGCAGGTCGCGAAGCTGCGCGTCGGGCAGGCCAACGAGATCGACGCCGTCGAAGCGCACCTGTCCGTGCACCTCGGCGGCGCCTTTCGGCAGCAGGCCCATTATGGCGAGCGCTGTGACGCTCTTGCCGCATCCGGACTCGCCGACGAGGCCGAGCGTGGCGCCGCGCGCGAGATCGAAATTGACGGTGTCGACCGCATGCATGGTGCGGCCGCGGTCGCCGTGGAAGACGACCTTCAGGCCCGCTATGTCGACGAGCGCGCTCACGTGCCCTGCTCCGCGCGCTGGGCTTCGAGGACCGCCGCGTCGATCACGCTGCGGTCGGTGACGCCGACGCGATCCTTGTGCGACGGCAGGAAGCGGCGGAACACCGTCCAGTGCATGCGGCTCACGCGCTCCAGCCGCGCGAGCTCGGCGAGCGGATCGGCGTGGTCGTCGACGCGCAAGTCGAGATCGGCCCAGGCCTCTTCGCTATATATTTGGAGCGCGGCCGACTGCTTGCCGCGCTTGTCGCCGCCGGCCGCTTCGCCGGCCTGCATGGCTGCGATCAGCCGCCGCGGGAATGGCATTTGCGCGTTGGCGAGGTAGGCGGCCGCCGTGTCCTCGATCACCGCCTTTCCGGTCAACATGTTGCCGGCCACCGAGAAGCCGTCGCCGGAAACATGCCCGCACCAGGCGATGCAGGCGCTGCCCGTATGCGCCGCGATGCGGCCGTCGGCGTCCATGACATGCACCTGCCGGTAATCGCGTCCCGCATCGGCCGCGATCAGGGCCGCGACCACGTCGGGCGCGGATTTGCCCGCGCGCAGCAGCGCCAGCCCGTCGGTGCCGTAGAACGGATTGACCAGCGCCTGCGTCGCGACGGCGCCGACGCCTGCCGCGATGAATGGCACGCGCGCGCCGACCGCGAAGAACCGTGTCGCAACCGCGATGCCGAACGAGCCGCTGGTGTTGTCGCGGGCGATGATCGACCACGTCATATTTTATTGTTCTCGCTGCGCCGCAACAGGCGGCGTTCCCTCCACGTAGCAAGGACTATGCCGGAAATGGCGCTGGCGCGCGATAGGACGCGCGATCAGCCTTTGGCGGCGTCGCGGAGCGACTTCGCGCGCGTCGTGGCCGCCTCGAACAGGAGGCCGTGATCGCTGCCGGAGAGGATCATGCGCGCGCCCATGCCGATGTAATGCGGGGCCCACTTGCTGTCGTAGATGCCGCCCATGCCGACGACCTTGTTGTGCTTGCGGCAGCCCTCGATGACGCGCTTGTAGGCGTCCTGCATGCGCGCGTCGCCGTACTGGCCGGGAATGCCCATATCGAGCGACAGGTCGTTCGAGCCGATCAGCAGGGCGTCGATGCCCGCAACCGCGGCAATGGCCTCGGCATTGTCGATGGCCTTCGCGGTCTCGACCATCGGAATGAGCAGCAGCGTTTCGTTGAGCGCGCGCTGCATCTCGCCGGGGCCGGGCGGCCTGTAGCCGAACTGCGCGCAGGGGCCGCCGGTGCTGCGGTGACCGAGCGGTGGAAAGCGGAAGGCGGCGACGATCTCGCGCGCGTCCTCGACCGTGTCGATGTGCGGGATGACGAGGCCGAGCGCGCCGGCGTCGAGCGCGCGCGTGCCCTCGTCGAGGGCGTCGCGGCAGACCCGCACGATCGGCGCAATGCCGGCGGTGAGCGACGACAGGCACAGCTGCGACACATCGTCGGTCGAGAGCGCGCCGTGCTCGGTGTCGATGAACAGCCAGTCGTAACCGGCGGCCTTGGCGAGGAGAGGGGCCGCCGCGCCGCGCAGGTGCTGCACGCCGAAGCCGAGCGAAATGCCGCCGCGGATGCGGTCGAGCGCGTCATTGGCCAGCACGGGCATGGGAGCCTCATAATGTCGCTGAGGGAATTCAGTGGCGGAAGTAGTCGGGGTGACTCTGCCGCAGCGTCTCGACGAAGCCAAGCGAACGCGACAGATGATCGCGCAACGCCGCCTGCGCTTCGTCCGGCTTGCCGGCCGCAATGGCGTCGACGATCGCCTGGTGGTCGCGCATGACGTCGCGCATCTTGCCGGGCACCGGCAGGTGCAGGCGGCGCAGGCGGTCGATATGGCCGCTATGGCGCGCGACCACGTCCCACAATTCGGGGACCTTGGCGGATTCGTACATCGTCTTGTGGAAGGCCTGGTCGGCGGCGGTGAAGGCGCCGTGCTCGCCGAGGCGCGAGAAGGCCGTCTGCTGGCGGATCAGGCTGTTGAGCTTCTCGATGACCGCCGCGTCCGGATGAAGCGCCAGTGTCCGCACGATTTCGAGCTCGATCGAGCGGCGCAGGAACTGTCCCTGTTGCGCGCGCTCGAGGTCGATCGGGCTGACCACCGTCGCGTGCTGGGGGAAGACCTCGACGAGTCCTTCCTCCTGCAGCCGCATCAGCGCATCGCGCACGGGGGTCGACGACAGGCCGAACCGGTCCTGCAATTCGGCGCGCGACAGCACCGCGCCCGGCGC
>JBQCFB010000324.1:0-2721 GCA_051959715.1 Pseudolabrys sp. | reverse complement strand
CCGGCCGGTCGCGCTCAAGATCCAGTCGGCCGATATCCCGCACAAGACCGAAGCCGGCGGCGTCGCGCTCAATGTCGCAGGCGCCGACGTGCGCGCCGCGCACGACCGCATCGTCGCCTCGGCGCGCAAGCACGCGCCGGCCGCTCACATCGACGGCGTGCTGGTCCAGCCCATGGCGCAGCCCGGCCGCGAGGTCATCCTCGGCATCAACCGCGATTCCCGCTGGGGCCCGATGCTGATGGTCGGGCTCGGCGGCGTGCTGGTCGAGGCGATGGCGGACACCGCGCTTGCCCCGGTGCCGCTCGAAGCAGACGCCGCACGTGCGCTGATCGGTCGGCTGAAGGGCGCGCGGCTGTTCGAGGCGTTCCGCGGCGCGGCCCCGGCCGATGTCGACGCGCTCGCGGAACTGATGGTGAAACTGTCCCGCCTCGCCGCCGATCATGCCGACGCGATCGCCGAGATCGACCTCAATCCGGTGATCGTTCATGCCGCCGGCGACGGCGTGACCGTGGTCGACGCGCTGATCCTGAAGGCCGCCGCCCCCGCCCAGAGCCGCGACGCGGCCGAATAGAAGGACCGTGACCATGGGCCCGTTCAAAGATATCGGCGTCGAACACGTCGGCCACGTGGCGCTGATCGAGATCAGGCGGCCGCCGCACAATTTCTTCGACGTCGCGCTGATCCAGGAGATCGCCGGCGCGCTCGAGGCGCTCGACCAGGATGCGGGCTGCCGCGCCGTCGTGCTCGCCGCGCAGGGCAAGTCGTTCTGCGCCGGCGCCAATTTCGGCGACGGCGCGACGCTCGACAAGGAAGGCCAGCGGCCGGGCGAGCTCGACCGCGAATCCGCGGTCAAGCATCTCTATCTCGAGGGCAACCGGCTGTTCCGCACGAAGAAGCCGATCGTCGTCGCGGTGCATGGCGCCGCGATCGGCGGCGGTCTCGGGCTCGCCATGGTCGGCGACTTCCGTGTCGCCTGCCCCGAGGCGCGCTTCGCCGCCAACTTCACCCGGCTCGGCTTCCATCCCGGCTTCGGCCTGACGGTGACATTGCCGGCGGTGCTGGGGCAGAACAATGCGGCGCTGATGTTCTATCCGAGCCGGCGCATCAGCGGCGAGGAGGCGCACAGGATGGGCCTCGCCGACGTGCTGGTGCCGCAAGATCAGGTGCGCGACGCCGCGCTCGCCCTCGCCGCCGAGATCGCCGAGAATGCGCCGCTCGCCCTCGTCTCGACCCGCGCCACGATGCGCGGGGAGCTGGCGGACCGGGTGCTCAAAGCGACCGAACACGAACTCGTCGAGCAAACGCGGCTGCGCAAGACCGACGATTTCAAGGAAGGCGTGAAGGCGACGGCCGAGCGCCGGGTTCCGAGCTTCACCGGCCGCTGAGCGCGGCCCTCAGCGAACGTTCGCCAGGTTACGCAGGCGGTCCGGATCGAGAATGGCGAGCGAGCGCTCGCTGAGCCGGATGATGCCGCTGCGGCGGAACTCGGACAGCAGCTTGCTCACGTGCACCGGAGTGAGGCCGACGGCGTCGGCGATGTGGTGCTGGCGGAGCGGGAAATCGACCTCGAACGGCCCCCCGCTCGTCATGTTGCGGCTTTGCAGCCGCTCGACCAGCCGGAGCAGGAGGCGCGCAACGCGCTCGTTGGCGGCGCGGCGGCCGAGGTCGATGATCATCTCGTCGGAGCGGCGCTTCGACTCGGTCCACAGGACGGCGAGCTTTTCCGCCAGGTCCGCCTTGCTGAACAGCCGCTCCCGCAGGTCGGCGCGGTTGAACGCGCGATAGGTGACGTCGGTGACCGCCTCGACCGAACAGATCGGCGTCGGATCGAACAGCAGCGCCGCCAGCACGATGTCGCCAGGCAGCAGGAAATGCAGGATCTGGCGGCTGCCGTCCGACAGCATCACCGATGTCACCGCCCAGCCGCTGCAGATGACCGGCACGTAATCGAGGACGTCGTTGGCGCGGAACAATGTGCGCCGCGCCGCCACCGTGCGCACCTCCTGCAGCAGGGGTGGTCCGCGATGCGTCGGCAACCCGGCATCCGCGATCAGGTCGCAGAACGTGAAACCGCGCGCCACGCAGACGCCGCAGCCGGGATGTCGAATGGGCGCGGCGCGGGGCCGGGCAAGGGCGATTGCTGTCATGACGTCCGGCACGATACGTCGTCTTGCTTCGTTCTTCATTCTTGGGCCGCCCTCGGCCCGCGCACGCAGGCGCCATCCATTTCCTATATGGATGTACATCGAATTGATAAAGCACTTTCGCGCCAAAATGCGAGATTCATAATTACAGGGTACGAATGTGTGATTTAGAATTGTTATGAACTAAGAAATGTGATCGATACCAGACAGTTCGACAGGCTCAAATTTTGGCCCTCCGCGCACCAATAATCGGTGATTCAATACCATTGAGACGTGTTCGGAGGTCCGCGGGACGCGCTACACGCGCACAGGGTTCCTCGATGCGGCACACCGCCGCAGCATGCGCGGGGATGACCGCGATGTCAGGTGTCAGACTGTGGGACGCTTGTCGACGATGCGCCGCGCCTTGCCCATCGAGCGCTCGATGCCGCCGGGGTCGGCGACATCCACCTCGACGCCGATGCCGACGACGTTGCGGATGTGCGCCTTGAGCAGCGCCGCCTGCGCCGCGCGCGACGCCTGGTCGGCGGCCTCGGGCCGCGCCTCGACGTGCAGGCGCACGCTGTCGAGCCGCTGC
>JBQCFB010000323.1:0-3373 GCA_051959715.1 Pseudolabrys sp. | reverse complement strand
CGGCGCACGCAGGGCATGTCCTTGACCGCGTCGAGCGCGGCCTGCGCCGTCATCAGGTGATCGGCGTGGTCGTCCGGATTGATCGACGGGTCGGTCTCGGCGACGTTGATCTGCACCAGCGAGGCGGAACCGCGCTCGGTGTCGACGATGGCGCGCACGGTGCGCACGATATCGTCCCATCCGCGATAGGCGGTCGAACCGTCGACCGCGGTCAGCTTGCCGATCGCGCCCTTGTGCAGGCGCAGCAGCGACTGGAACCCGGTGTCCTCGAAGCCCTCGCCCTTGATGTTGCCGTCGGGCACGCGCAGGAAGTAGCTGACCGTGTTGCGGTAGGCGACGCGGAAGATGCGGTGCGCGTTCACTGTCGCGCGCGACTCGCTGCGCGCCGACGGCTCCTTGTCGGTGTCGGCCATGAAGCGGATCGCTTCGCGCGCGCCGTTCTCGCGCGCGAGATAGTAGGGCTGCTTGCGGCCGCCATCGCCGGTGCCGAGCCCGGCATCGCCGGCAGTGACGTGGACAAACACGGTCTTGGCGGCGCCGTCGATCACATCCTGGAACGCGGACGGATTCATGAAGAGCTGCCAGTCGTCTTCGTGCGCGGCGAAATAGAAAGACACCTTGTCCGGCTTGTCGGCGGCGAGCGCCTGCCCGCCGCACAGCGCGCTCAGCACGACAAAAGCCTGAAAACCTCTGGAAAATAGAGTCATTCCCGCCCCCGGTCGCAAGCGTGATCCCGCCTGATATGAGCAGGCAATCCGGCAAACGCAAGGCGATATCAGGAGGCTTTCCGGGCCTTCAACACCTGTCCGGCGGCGGCAAGGCCGGTCAGATAGGCGCCATGCGCCGTGGAAAAATCCAATTTGGAGCAAGCTTCGCCGGCGAAGAACAGACGGTCGTCGACCGGCGCGGCGAGAACCTGCCGGCATTCCACCTTGCCCGGCCGTGCAAAGGAATAGGAGCCGCGGGCGAAGGGATCGGCGCGCCACAAATGCATATCGAGCAGCGACACGCGCTTGCGAAAGTCGTTGCCGAACACGTCGGCGAGCTGGCCCGTGGCAAAATCGACGAAGGCCGCCACGCCGTCGCGTTCGAGCGCATCGGCAAGGCCGTTGCCGAAATAGCCTTCGATCTGCGGGCGGCCCTGCGGGCGCACGGTGTATGACGCGGTGTCCTTGGTGTCGTTGCGGCCGAACACGCGGCTGTCGCGGCCGAACTCTTCCGCCTTGTCGAGCGCGAGATAGAGCTTGTCGGCGAGCCCGAGCGGCAGGCTCGCGGCGGCTTCGGTCTTGTCCGGCAGCGCCGGATGGAACAGCTCGGGATGCGCCGCGATGATGTTCGTCGGCAGCGTGACGACGACATGCCGCGCGGCGATGACGCCGCGATTCGTCTCGATGCGCGGCGTCGCGCCGCCATGATCGATGCGCGTGACGACAGTGCCGAGCGCGACCTCGACGCCCTGCGCATGCGCGGCGATGACCGTGCCGTAACCCTCGCCGACGCGCCAGTTGATGTCCGTGCCGGCATAGTTCTCGAAGTCGAGCGCCGACACATCCCTCGCGTCGCCGCCGCTGATATAGCTCACCACCGCGGCGATCAGCCCGTTCCAGCGATTGCCTGGCTCGAACGCTGCCGCGCAGGACACGTCGGTCTCGCCGGCGGCGAGCTCGCTCAGCCGCTCGTAATAGCCGGCCATCGCCTGATGGTAGTCGCGCTGGTCGGCGAGCGAAAAATTGCGGTCGATCGCCGGACGGCTCCAGGCGGGCGACGAGCGGTCGAGCGTGCGACCCTGCGCCTCGGCGATGGCGACGAAGGGATTGCTCGCGGCAGAATGCAGCCAGCCGCAGCCGAGATCGACGCCATGTCCGCCATGCTCGACCGTGTAGGCGCGGCCGCCGAGCCGGTCGCGCGCCTCGATCAGCAGGCACGGAACTCCGGCGTCGGTCAGGTGGCGCGCCGCGGCGATGCCGGCGGCGCCGGCGCCGATGACGGCGACCTCGGTCTCTGACTTCATGCGCGGACGGCCTTGGCGGGACGAAGCACGGGTGGGCAAACCATATAGCCCTCGCCGCCGCATGTCGCAGCGGGCCGGCCGTCCTAGCAGAGCTTCGGCCTTCGGCCAAAAAGGGGCATGCGGCCGCGCGCGGGCCGTCAGCCGACCTCAGGCGCCGCGGATGCTAGTGATCCGAACCGAACAGCGGCGAACCCAGCAGCACGACGATCCAGATCGCTGCAATCGATCCGGCCGCGATGAGCAGGACGCTCATGTCACCCTCCCCGAAAAACGTTTCTCCCCGAGGCATTCTTGTTTTGCGGCCAAGTCTAGCGCGTCGGCGGCGAAAGGGAACGGGCTACCGCGGCATGGCCACCAACTTCGGCGCCGTGTGCTGCACTGCAACCGCTGCCCACCGGTTTCCAGTCGCGACATTCGGCGCACCTCAAGGCGCGCCGCGCGGCCAATTCGATTGCATCGGCGCTGGGCTCGGCTAGATTTTTCGGCGCGTCCCGACAGACAAAAACCAGCGAGACGGGAAACAGGGGGAAACAATGGCTGACCAACCGGTCGTTCCGGTATCGCGGCTGCTCGACGAGCGCGGCCTCGGCGCCTTCCAGATCACGCTGCTCATCTGGTCGTTCTTTCTCGTCCTCATCGACGGCTACGACATCGCCGCCATCGCCTTCGCCGCCCCGCATCTGGTGAAGGCCTGGGGCGTGTCGCCGAAGGCGCTCGGCCCGGTGTTCAGCGCGAGCCTCGTCGGCATCCTGTTCGGCTCGGCGCTGTTCGGCTATGTCGGCGACCGCTACGGCCGCAAGGCGTCGCTGATCCTGGCCAACCTCGTGTTCGGCGTGTTCACGCTCGGGGCCGCCTATGCAGCCAATCTCGAGCAGATGTTCTGGCTGCGCCTGCTGGCCGGCCTCGGCATTGGCGGCGTCATCCCGAACGTCGTCGCGATCAATGCCGAATCGGCGCCGCGGCGGCTGCGCGCGACGCTCGCCATCATCGCCGTCGGCTTCGTGCCGCTCGGCGGCGCCATTCCCGGCTTCGTCACCGCCGCGCTGGTGCCGACGCACGGCTGGCAGATCATCTTCATGATCGGCGGCATCGCGCCGATCGTGATCGGACTCGCGGCCATCTTCGGGCTGCCGGAATCGATCAAGTACATGACGCTCCACGAGCGCCACCGCGAGAAGATGACGGCTTTGGTCAAGGCGATCAGCCCGGGCATGACGGTGCCCGACAATGCGCGCTTCGTCATCGAGGACGAGCAGCAGGTCGCAGGCTTCAATCCGAAGTACCTGTTCGGCCAGGGCCTCCAGGTCATCACGCCGCTGCTCTGGCTACTCTTCGCGCTCAACCTGATGGGCTACTTCTTCC
>JBQCFB010000322.1:0-2730 GCA_051959715.1 Pseudolabrys sp. | reverse complement strand
ACCTCCGAGCCGGTGGTCTCCTTCCGCTTCAACACATCCGGCGCCCGCAAGTTTGCCGAGGCGACGCAAGCGAATGTCGGCAAGCCCTTCGCCATCGTGCTGGACAATGAGGTGATCTCGGCGCCGGTGATCCGCGAACCGATCATCGGCGGCTCCGGGCAGATTTCGGGCAACTTCACCGTCCAGAGCGCCAACGACCTCGCCATCCTGCTGCGCGCCGGCGCGCTGCCGGCGCCGCTCACCATCATCGAGGAGCGCACGGTCGGCCCGGGCCTTGGCGCCGACTCGATCGCCCGCGGCAAGCTCTCGTCTTATGTGGGCGCGGCGATGGTCATCCTGTTCATGCTCGCGACCTACGGCCTGTTCGCCAACATCGCGGTCGCGATCAACGTCGCGATGATCTTCGGCGTGCTGTCGCTGCTCAACGCTACGCTGACGCTGCCCGGCATTGCCGGCATCGTGCTCACCGTGGGCATCGCGGTCGACAGTAACGTGCTGATCTACGAGCGCATCCGCGAGGAGGTGAGGGGCGGGCGGTCGCCGATCAACGCGATCGACGCCGGGTTCTCGCGCGCGCTGGCGACCATTCTCGACTCCAACATCACCACCTTCATCGCCGCCGCGGTGCTGTTCTACATCGGCACCGGCCCGGTGCGCGGCTTCGCCGTGACGCTCGGCGTCGGCATTCTCACCACGGTGTTCACCGCCTTCACCATGACGCGACTCATCGTCGCCTACTGGGTGCGGTGGCGTCGTCCCCAACGCGTCCCGATTTGAGGGCGCGCGCATGATCCCGAAAAGTGGATACCGGTTTTCGGATAAGATCATGCGCCAGGAAAACTGATCATGCGTCTGCTTCGCATCGTTCCGGACGATACCAAATTCGACTTCATGCGCTTCCGGCGCATCAGCTTCCCGCTATCCGCGGCCATGTCGATCCTGGCGATCACGCTCTATTTCTTCCACGGCCTGAACTTCGGCATCGATTTCAAGGGCGGCCTGCTGATCGAGGTGAAGACCATCAGCGGCCAGGCGGCCGATCTTGCGCAAATGCGCTCGACGCTGGGGGGGCTCGGGCTTGGCGAAGTGCAGTTGCAGCAGTTCGGCACGCCGGACGACGTGCTCATTCGCGTTGGCGAGCAGCCGGGCGGCGATGAGGCGCAGCAGGCGGCCGTCGCCAAGGTGCGGGGCGCGCTCGGCACGAATCTGAACTATCAGCGCGTCGAGGTGGTCGGCCCGCGCGTCTCGGGCGAGTTGCTGTCCTACGGCGTTATCGGCCTGATGCTCGCGATCTTCTGTATCCTGATCTATTTGTGGTTCAGGTTCGAATGGCAGTTCGCGCTCGGCGCCATGATCGCCAACGTGCACGACATCGTGCTCACGATCGGCTTCATGTCGATCACGCGCATCGACTTCGACCTGACTTCGATCGCCGCTTTGCTGACGATCCTCGGTTATTCGCTCAACGACACGGTCGTCATCTATGACCGTATCCGCGAGATGCTGCGGCGCTACAAGAAGATGCCGATGCCGGAGCTTCTGAACGCCTCGGTGAATCAGACGCTGTCGCGCTCGGTGATCACGCACTTGACCGTGTCGCTGGCGTTGCTCGCGCTGCTGCTGTTCGGCGGTCAGGCGATCCACTCCTTCACCGCGACCATGATGTTCGGCGTCGTGCTGGTCGGCACCTATACGTCGGTGTTCATTGCCTCGCCGATCCTGATCTATCTCGGCGTCGGCCGCGGCGGCGACGCGCTGACCCGCGCCGAGGCCAAGGACGGCGAGAAGCCCTGATGGACATCGGCGGCCGGCACCTGCCGCAGCCGGCGCCGGTCGAGGCCTATGGCAATGGCGGCTTCCGCTTCGGCGGCATGTCGCATCGCGGCTCGCTGCTCTGCTTTCCCGACGGCATCTGGGCCTGGCCGGTGACGAGTGTCGATGAATTGACGCTGTCTGCGCTTGAGCCAGCCTTTACACGCGCCGACGCGCTCGACTTTTTCCTGATCGGCGGCGGCCGCGACCCCTTCGTCCTGCCGGAACGCCTGCGACAACGCTTCCACGACGTCTCGCTCTCGGTCGATGCCATGCCGACCGGCGCGGCCGTGCGCACCTGGAACGTGTTGCTCGCCGAGCGCCGCCGCGTCGGCGCGGCGCTGATCGCGGTACCATGAGCCATGCAGACCATTGCGCGGCGCTCGTGCGGGAGCATGACCGCGACCGCTATATCGCGGCTCTTTTCGCGCCCGCGGACAGGCGCGACGCGCTGTTGGCGCTTTATGCGTTCGCGATCGAGATTGGCCGCGTGCGCGACGTCGCGCGAGAGCCGATGCCCGGTGAGATCCGCCTGCAATGGTGGCGCGAGGTTCTTGAGGACAAACGCGACGGCGAGGCGGCGGCGCATCCCGTGGCGGCGGCGCTGCATGAGACCATCGTGGCGCACGGCCTCGACGCCTCGCGGCTGATCGCCTTCATTGATGCGCACACGTTCGATCTTTACGACGAGCCGTTCAAGACGCTCGACGATTTCGACAATCACGCAGTGCTGACCGAAGGCCTCTTGCTGGCGGCGGCCGCGAAGGTGCTCGGCCATGACGGCTTCGCCGTCGATGTCGCGACGCGCCATTCCGGCGTCGCGCTGACGGTGTTGAAGATCGCGTTGGAGCTGCCGAAGCACGCTGCGCGCCATCAACTCTACATACCGCTCGAAGTGCTCGCGCGGCACAAAGCCGA